>LVBU01000141.1 GCA_001603185.1 Thermotogales bacterium Thermo_02
GGGAGTTTCTACTCAACCATAGAGAATAGAATCGTGAGCGGTGTCTCTCTCTTGAGCGCTATCGGCTGGGTGAAAGATAAACTCTACTTCCCTCTCTTCTCCTCTTTGAGAGACGAAGAGAATCTCACAGACCAGTTCATTCGAATGCTAGAGAGGATACCTTTCAAAGATACTATCCTCATGATGGATGGAGGAATACTCTGCTCGGAGATATTTCTGAAGGCTATGGAAATGGGGTTCACAGTAATTGGAAGACTCAACCCTGTGATGAATGTTATCTTTCAGGGTGTCAAGCTCCATCTGTCCAAACTGAGAGACAAGACTCGCGGTCTCTCTTCTATCATTGTGAAGATACCCAAATACAACAATGCCACTGTCAAGCTTGTCTTCCATAACACAGACCAAGAGAACAGAATCATCCTCTCAAGCGATACTTCTCTGACCGATTGGGAGATCCTTGAGCATTATAGGAAGAGAAACTACATCGAGACCTACTTCAAAGCAGTCAAGCAGAACTTCGGTCTCAAGGCCCAGGTCTTCTCCTCTACCAGTTTCCAGAAGCATGTCGAACTTGTCCAGCTAGCCTTCACTACCTGGATGATCGCCAATTTCTATCGCTCTGTCAAAGACCAGGTCTCTCTCAGGGATTTCCTTGAAGAGATCAAATTCGATTACTTCATCCACTTAGTTCGAAGCTCTTCCGCTGCCGATTCTTCTATCCATTTCCTTCTTCCTCGCTTCGTTAACTCGAAGTGCATAAGTTGAGATATTCAGGAGCATGCGAATGTCACGTTCTGCATAATAATCGAATCGTGCCATGCAGGAAGCTGGCTTGATGGCTTAAAGTCCGGTGGAGTGATGCCTGCAAACATCGAGATCGCGATCACAACCACAAGTGCTTCGAAGAGTGCCTATCCAGACTGGGATCATGTTGGTGGTGTCGTTGTAGATCATAATCCATCAGATCAATATGTCGAATGGTCTGGAGATTTCCTTCAAAAGATGGCCTTCTTTACAAGTGACACTTGGTGGCCGACTGTTGAGACCTACGCAACAACCAAGAAGATAAGCGATATCGCCGCCCTCCTCTACAAGTGCTTCACGTCTATCAAGGGCGGAAGTCCCCAGACTACATCTTGGACTCTTACGGAAAGAACTATAGCGGGTTTTAAACAGGACCCGATGGTCTATACCAAATGGACTCCTTAAACTTCTGAAGACGGTTTTTTATGAAAAAGAGCGGGAGAATAACCCGCTCTTTTTTTGTGGAGTTTGCATTTGGTGCAGCATCTCTGGTATAATTATTATGAACACTTGTTATGCACAAATGTGTATTTAAGATAGGAGATGTGATTATCTTGACCGGACTGGCGAGAAACACCGCAAAGCTCTTCTCAAATGACGGGAAACTCTTTATAGTCGCTCTAGATCATCCACAATTCTTCGGACCGATGGAGGGACTTGAAAGACCGCTGGAGATACTGGAAAGACTCGCTTCAACCGTTGCCGACGGCTTCATTGTCAATCCCGGTTTGATAAAGCTAATGGACCCGGATCTTGTGGCGGCCAAGAAGCTTATCGTGCGCTCATCTCTTGGCGGGAGCAAGTTTTCGGACTACAAGACAGTGCATCCAATAGTTTTCGGGGCAGATACGCTTGTCAACTATGGTGCAGATGCAGCAATTGTGATGCTTATTCTCGGAAGTCACGATTACGATTCCATGGAGAACGTCGCCAGAGCAATAGAGGAGTGCCACTCGCTGTCGGTTCCTGTAATTGTAGAGATTCTGGCTGAGGATTTCTCGAAAACGAGCGATCCCGAACTGGTTAGAACTGGAGCCCGAATAGCGGCCGAATTGGGAGCTGATGTTCTAAAGGTCTTCTTCACTGAAGACTTTTCCAGTGTCATTGAGGGTTGCCCTGTGCCGGTAATACTGGCTGGAGGACCGAAGAACCTCGACGTTCTCTCGATGGCCAAAAGCGCGAAGGAGTCTGGAGCAAAGGGACTAGCATTTGGAAGAAACATCTTCCAGAGTGCAGATCCCGTGAGTCTCATTTCTGAACTCGACAGAATATTGAGAGGGTGATTCAAATCCCAAGATCTCTTGATGATTCTTTGATGCACAGAATAGCCGTCATGTATTATATCGAGAATCTCAGCCAGGAACAGATCTCAGTCAGAGTTGATCTGTCAAGACCTCAGATTTCGAGATACCTGAAACGCGCCAGAGAAGTAGGTATGGTCGAGATCAAAATAAACGAACCGCATGATGAAAAACTTGATGAGCTCGCATCTGGTATCAAAAGAATTCTCGGTCTTCAAGAGGTTGTCATTGCACCGCTTGGAAGAGGAAGGAGCGGAGTGTTTCCGGAGTTGCTTGATTCAATTGCGGCCAGAGCCAGTTCCTTTCTGCCGTCTTTGATTTCTGATTCAAACGTAATCGGTGTAGGCTGGGGAAGAACTCTATATAAGACTGTTCTCCTGGTTGACAATCACGAGCAATATGCGTTGCACAAGGACAAGCTCTTTGTTCCGCTAATTGGAGGTATAGGTCAGACTGCCCCCTTTTATCAAGTGAACAATATGGTTGACAGGCTTGCCGAGAAGTTCGGGGCCAGGAGAGTGTTCTTCAATCTCCCTGCTTTTGTGAACGGGGGAGAGATTTACCGTCAAGATCTTTCGCCGAATTCCCTGAGCGTCATAGAAGAACATTGGGCAAAGCTAGATCTGGCTATTGTCGGTCTTGGAACACCCAGGGGAGCTCTCACGGCTGAGATAGAGACTTCCATTCTGGAGAAGCTCAGATCTCAGGGAGCAGTCGGCGATATTCTCGGTCAGTTTCTAGACGTCGAGGGTAAAATTTGCGAATCTGGCATGGAAGAAAACCTTGCCGGTTTGCCGATATCGAGATTGAAGAAGGTAAAGAGAGTAGTCTGTCTTTCCGGCGGAAAGGAAAAAGTCAACGGAATAGTCGTCGCTGCTCGGGCAGGTTATTTCAATATTCTGATTACTGATGAGTTCACAGCCAGAAGTATTCTGGAAATCACAGGAGGCGATTGTGGATGAAGGCGCTCTTCTATCTCGGTCCGGAAAGGCTTGAACTGAGAGAGATTGGGAAACCGAAGGGTGATGTGGTCATAAAAATTCTAGGCGCGGGTGTCTGCGGAACGGATTTGAAGACTTATCTGAAGGGCCATCCTATGTTCAAACCGCCAACAATACTGGGACACGAATGTTACGGAAAGATAGTCGAGCTCAATGTTGATATGAAGAGCCTCGAAGTGGGTGACACAGTCGCTGTCGCTCCATATGCAGAATGTGGCAAGTGCGACCTCTGTGAAACTGGTGTTCCAGAGCTCTGCAAGTCGAAGACATATTTGGAGACCGGATGCTTTACCCAATACATTGCCGTGTCACGTGAGCATGCATCTAGAGCTCTCTTCAAGGTCACAGATGATCCCGCACAAATCCTTGCCGAGCCTCTCGCATGTGTCTTCAACGGATTCGAGAAGCTAAGAGTGAAACCCAGGAGATTGCTTGTAGTCGGTGGTGGTCCGATGGGTGTCTTGTTTGCACTTCTCGGAGTCTCTGAGGGGTGTGAGACCTTTGTGATAGAGAAGTCCGCCTGGCGACTTGAGCACATCAGAAGTCTTGGGATCGAAGCGGCAGACACACCTCCCGAAGGGCTTTTCGACGGCATTATCTTTGCCGTCAATATTCCTGAGCTCGTAGGACAGTACACGCGGCTTGCCAATGACGGCGGAAGCCTTCTTCTCTTCAGCGGTTACCCGAAGGACTCACTGATCGAAGTAGACTCATACGCAGTCCATTACAGAGAGGTGAGTGTGGTCGGTAGTTTCGGCTTTGCGTTGAAGCACTTCGAAAGGGCTGTAGAAACGCTTTCATCTCAGGTTGAGCTCTTCAGGAGACTTATGACCCATAGATTCGACCTGGAGAACGCGCCGAAGGCCTTCGAGATTCTGAGCAAGGGTGAAGCCATGAAAGTTTTCTTCGGGATGTGAGTGAGAATATGGTGAAGAGAATCCGGCCCAGGTACAAAGCCAGAGAGGTTGCAGTAGCATTTGTTTGTCTCTCCCCCGCTCTCTTTTTGGCGACGGTCTTCGTAGTAATCCCTCTGGTTAACGTCATTTATCTGAGTTTCACCAACTGGGACCTTCTGAGGGCCACAAAGAGGTTCATAGGGTTCAGTAATTACCAGTACATTTTCAAAGATGAGAAATTCCTTAAGTCAATGCTGAACACTCTCTACTTCGCTGCCGTGAAAATTCCTTTGGACCTGGTTGTGTCACTCTTCATCGCCAGGCTTCTTGATCGAAAGATCTTTGCGAGAAGATTCCTGAGAGCTTCGTATTTCGCCCCGGTCGTTCTTCCGATGGTCGCCGCATCGCTCATCTGGATATGGATTTACGACCCTTCACTTGGACCTCTGAATCAGATACTGTCTCTCTTTGGAATCAGGCCTATCCGCTGGCTATACGATCCCGAGTGGGCTATGCCTTCAGTGATCTTCTTCGCATTGTGGAAGGGCCTGGGTTACGACATAGTGATCTTTCTCGCCGGCCTTCAGGCAATACCGGAGACTTACGCCGAAGCTGCAAAGATAGACGGTGCAAGCGAGCGGAGAATATTCTTCAAAATAACCTTACCCCTCCTCTCGCCGGTAATTTACTTCGTGATTCTGATGGGGATAATCAACTCCTTCAAGATATTCACACCAATTTCCGTCATGACCCCGAACGGAGGACCTCTTTACAGTACCGGAGTTATGGTCTTTTATATCTACCAGCAGGCCTTCCAGAGCTTCAAGATCGGTAGGGCTTCGGCTGCCGCCGTCGTATTGTTCCTTATGATACTCTCGCTGACTTGGGTCCAGAGGAAAGCCGGTAGTAAGAGGGTGATCTACGAATGAAGAATGGAGTACTTAAGGCCGAGAGCAGAAGAAATCGGATTGCCTTCATAATACTTCTTGTGGGGCTTTTCGCGATGCTCTTTCCGTTCTTCTGGATGATTCTATCAGCTTTCAAGACTCAGGCGGATGTCTATTCCTATCCCCCCAAGTGGCTTCCCAGTTCTTGGAGTCTCGATAACTTCGCGCGGGTCTTCAAGATGGTTCCATTCGGGAGATACTATTTCAACAGCATATTGGTCACAACATTATCGACTGTAGGTCAGATATTCGTATCGATACTTGCAGCTTATTCTCTGGCGAGATTGAGGTTTCCCTTCAAGAACCTGATCTTCATGTTTGTCGTCGCGACCATGCTTATGCCATTTGTCGTCACTATGATTCCTACCTTCTTGATAATCAGCAGTCTGAAATGGATCGATAGTTATCAGGGGCTGATCGTTCCGTTTCTGTTCAACGGGTTCTCAATAATCTTTCTTGTACAGTTTTTCATAACCGTTCCGATGGATCTGCAAGATGCGGCGCGCATAGATGGCTGCGGTTACTTCGGCATACTCTTTAACGTTATACTGCCTAACACCAAACCGGCTATATCCACGATCGCGCTCTTCACCTTTCTCGGACACTGGACAGAGTATCTATGGCCCCTGATAGTCATAAATACTACCGATATGCGCACGCTGCCGATAGGTCTGAGATATCTTATGACTGAGGGAAGCAGCGACTACCAGCTAATGATGGCGGCTTCAGTGATGGCTATTGTACCGGTACTTATCGTATACATGTTCTCCGAGAAGCAATTCATTAAGTCTATAACAATGACAGGACTGAAATCCTGAAGGGGGTGTTTTTGTGAAGAAAGTACTGCTGTGTATCTTGGTAGTCTCAGTAGCGGTTCTTACTATGGCCGTTACCGAGATAACGTTCTGGTATGCCCTGAGCGGTGTATCTGGAGAGTCTATCAAGGCAATAGTCGAAGAGTTCAACACCAGTCAAAACGATGTTCTGGTCAAGCTTGTCTATTCAGGAAACTATGCCGATACCGCCCAGAAGATCACTGCGGCTCTCGCAGCCAATACACTGCCAAATGGAGGCATAATACCTGCCGGGCCGATCTTCACCGGCGCGAGGGGGAACTTCGTCCTTCTCGATTACATACTTAAGGATCCCGAATTTGACATGGATGATTTCTACCCGGCGATGTGGGATTACTCGAAGTACGAAGGAAAGATCTGCGCAGTTCCGTTCAACATAAGTACGCCCGTCTTTTACTATAACAAAGACCTTATGAGAGCTTCGGGACTGGATCCGGACAATCCTCCGCAGACCTGGGAAGAGCTGCTTGAAGCGGCAAAGGCCATAACTAGGGACACAAACAACGACGGTATACCTGATATCTGGGGAGTCGATATGGCCGATACTCCGTGGATCTTCAAAGCCTTTCTGCTTCAAAATGAAAATGAAATCATCGACGTATCGACGATGACTCCTCTATTCGATAATCAGCGGGGAATAGAGGCCGCACAGTTCTGGAAGAGACTAATCGACGAGAAGGCTATGGCCATTGGTCAGCATTCGCTCGCCGAGAAAATGTTCCTTGGAGGGACTCTGGGATTCTATATGGGTAGTTCCAACAGGATCGGAAGATGGCAGGGAACGACGAACTTCGAATTTGGAGCCGCTTTCCTTCCAGCCGGCAAGGTGAGAGCAATACCCATCGGAGGAGCCGTGGCAGTTCTATTCCCGAAGACGGCGAAAGAGGACGAAGCGACCTACAGGCTGATAAAGTGGTTGACCACGAGCGAGAACGCAGCGAAGTTCGCAATCGAGACCGGCTATCTGCCTACGAGAAGATCCTCGCTTGAATTACCCATGACTCAGGAATTCATGGCCTCTACTCCTATGTGGAGAACAGCATTCGAACAGATGGAGTTTGCATTCGCGTACTGGCACTTCAACGAGATGGGAACCATGGACAGCCTCATATGGGAAGCTCTGGAGAAGATTGAGAGAAACGTAATGTCTCCGGCCGACGCGATGAAGTGGCTGTCGAAAGAACTTAAGGCCGAGATAGAGGCGAATCTGGAATGAGAATCTCCTTCTCTACCGCTGCCCTTTATCCCAGACCAACTCTGGAAGCGCTCACGATGATTGGAAAGAGCGGTTTTCGTGAGGCCGAGCTGATGCCGCAGTGCCTTGAAGAGACGAAACCGGCCTTTGCGCGAAAGGCTTTAGAAACTGGAATAAAGGTCAGTTCGATTCATTTCCCGCTGGTATTCTTCTCCCTTCTGTATAACCCTTACCCGGGAATGATAAGAGAAGCCAGGAATATGGCAGATGAACTGGCCGCTTCTGCAGAGATTCTTCGCAGTGAGATAGTAGTTGTACATGCACTACCGAAGATGGATAGTCAAAAAGCGAATCTCTTTGAACAGCCGGTTCTTGACAATTTGAGATACCTTGCCGACAGACTTGAAATGTCCGGAGTAAGATTGGCCGTCGAAAACAACCCGAATACGCTGGCAGACACAGCCGGCGGACTGATAGGTTTTGTGAAGACTCTGGCTCACAGAAACGTTGGCCCGATGGTCGATACTACTGAGGCATGGGAGGCAGGAATCGATCCGGCCAGTTTCATCCGCAGCGTTAAGCCGATACATCTACATCTGAGCGACCATTCGGGTGAGCAGAAGCATGTTCCGGCGGGAAAGGGCGAGGGCGATTGGAAGAGAATCATAAACACTCTTAGAGAGCTAGGCTACTCTGGGATCTATGTGTTAGAACCGGCCTATAAGAACTATCTCGAGACTACCGAGAAAGAACTGCAGAAGGACCGAGAGTTTCTAACTTCGCTGTGATGGAGTCTGTTGATGAGGATTGGCATTGTCTTTAACCCGGCCGCAGGGAGAAGAGAGCGGTTCAAAGCAATCGCTCTGAAGCTGTTAGAAAGGTGTCAAGAAGCTTCCCTGATAACTGGCGGCTTAGACTATGGAGAGAACTGGTTCGACCATGGAGACTCTCTCGAAATCATTGAGATTCACGGTCTGGACTTTTCCGAGAGGCTTAAATCATGTCTTGACGGATTTCTGTCCAGAAAAGTCGATCTCATCGTCGGTGTGGGTGGGGATGGATTTCTCGCCCACATCGGCGCTTTCATCATAGAAGGGCATTACACGATTCCTTTACTGGGTATCTGCGGTGGCACTGCGAATGTTGGTCCCTTGCTTGGCTTCAATGAAGATACCCTGGAGAGACTAGACCTTGCTAACATGAATTATGCTAAAGTCTCGGCTTTGGCTGTTGAGAGCGCCTGGAGAAGAACTTTCTACGCTTTCAACGATATAGTTATTGGTGACACGTTTCTTGGAACGATCGAGGGAAAGATGACCAATCTGAGTGCTCGAGCCTTTGTGGAAGATGGGATTAAGCTTGAGAAGAAGCCTTCAGAAGAAATAACGACAGCCGATTTTGCGCTTCTCAAAAACGGTGTTTCTCAACCACTACCGTGTTTCAAGACCCTGCAAATAGTTGCTTCTCCTCTACTGGAAAGCCGTCATTATAACGGTAAGGCGATCACCGGGGCTCTCTGCTTGGCCCCGTTTTTTCCAGTCTGTGGAGCAGTATCTCTTCTGGACACGGTTATAATCGACTCGAAACTCGAGTCGCCACTAAAGGCGGTATCCATACAACAGCTGCTATTTGGAGAAAAAGATCATATAGCAATAAAGGGCCTCTCCTCATATCTTGTGGTCGATGGCAATGTCTGCTACTATATAGGCGGAGAGATCTCGATTAGTTGCCTGCCAGAGGCGGTATCGACCGCAAGACTGCGAAATTGATTCACGGTTGACTAATTAATGCTGAAAGGAGAAAGAGCCGCAAATGTATAAATACCAAAGCGCGCTTGAAGCGCTCGCAGTTGGTGACGCACTTGGAATGCCGACTGAGTTCATGACTAGAGATTATATCAAGCGGAACTTCGGGTTCGTAAGCTCGATTATCGATCCACAGTTCTCTTTGATTCACAAGAATTTGGCTAGAGCATCGATAACTGACGATACAGAACAGAATCTCTACCTCATAGAGACCTACTGCGGTAGCGGCAAAATAACTATCGAGAACACTGTAGATGGGCTTCTGTCATGGATAAAGGAAAGCGGCGCAGACAGGAAAGGCTACATAGGTCCTAGTTCAATGAAGGCTATAAAGGCCATAGAAGGCGGGGAAGACCCTCTCAAGGCCGGACTAGGTGCAACTACCTGCGGTGCCCCTATGAGAGCGCCCGCCGCTGCGCTCTGCAGCATAAGTCGTTGTGGTATTGAACTTGCAGAGGACATCTACAGGTGTTCGGTACCGACGCATAACACCAGCTCCGCCATGGAAGCTGCTATGGCTATCGGTTTTGCCGTAAAGGCCGCTGTTGAGGGCGAAGGTGTGAGAAACATACTTAAGGCAGCTTCGGAAGGGATGGGGTACGCTGCCGGGTTTGGAGTTCCCGAGTTTGCTGGTCCTTCAACTCTATGGCGGACTAGATACTTCACGCGTGCTCTATTCAGATGCAGCGACATCGAAGAGATCCTCGATACGCTCTACTTTGTCAACGGAACAGGTCTTCAGGCATACGAAGTAGTCCCTGCAGTCCTTACGATATTTAGCAAGGCGAAAGAGGATGTCTGGCTGGCGATAAGAATGGGCGCTTCCGTAGGTGGCGATACAGACACAATAGCAGCCCTCGCGGGTCTTCTATCTACTCTATATGCCGGGGAACACAATATCCCCCGGCAGATTGTAGAAGATGTGGTTATGACAAACAGACTCGATCTATCCCGCTATGCCAGCCTAATAACGAAAAGACAGCAGATGATTCCGTAATGAGCGGAGTTTTTCTGGGCAGTATTTCTATCGGCTTTGTCTTCTGCGTTGTGAACATGATACTGATACCGCTTCTGAACGGATACTTCTCTTCGGACGTTTCAGGACTTACTATCTCGGCCGGGATGCTTGTCGCAGCCATAGCAGGGCCCTTTATTGGAGTATGGAGTGACAGAATAGGGAGACGATTGCCTTTTATTGGAGTTTTGATATGTATCGCCTTTACCGGTTCTCTTATGCTTGCCGGCCGAAACATTGCAGCGGTATTTGCCGGCGGCATTATGGTTGCCTTCTGTGCCTACAGTCTTCTGGGGCCTTATTCATCTTACGTCGCAGACAGCGATGTGTTTGAGAGAAATGACAGGAATTTTGGTCTGGTAATGGGAGTTGTCAATGTGTCTGGATTCGCCGCATCTCTTATAGTCAACAGGTTTCTTGACAGGGGCTTCAGTATAACGCTTCTCGTTCTCTCCGCAGGTATTGTCATACCCTTCTTTTTTCCTGTGCTTTCATCAATGAAAGCCAGAACAGAGAAACCCAGGGAGTATCCGCAAAGAATAAACACGGTCTCTATTGCTTCAATAATTACCAGGTTGGCATTATTGCCCTTTTTTATAATGCAATTCTTCGCCTGGTTCTCTCTCGGAGGACTCTTCCCTTATGTTACTTCATTTCTCTCTTCTGAGACATCTATGAGTCTTCCCGCCGCGGCAGCATGGTTTGGGGCGTCCACTTTCCTTGCGGGAATAGTCTCCTTCTCTACGGGCATTTTTGTGAGGGTTCTCAATCAGAAGATGCTTCTATTATTGTCACTTTCCGTAATGGCTCTTCTGGGACTTATATACTTCTTACTGTACGAAACTTTGCTCAAATCGCCCGGAGCGGCTCTCATCGGAATCGTCACTTTTGTCTTCTCTTCTACTGCTCTTGGTTTCTTCTACTCTCTGAGTCCGGCAATTCTAAGTGGTTTAATAGCTCCTGATGAGCGTGGAACAATATTCGGGCTAAACAGCACGTTCATGATAGTATCGCAGGCTATATCGGTTGGCGTGATGGGAAGAATAATATACAGTCTCGGTTATAGAACGATGATGCTTGTCTGTGCGGGAGGCTTTTTGATAGCGGCAGTATCTACAAGTATAATCGGAATAAACAGAGGAAAGTGATCTAATTAACGTATGAAAGTATTTGAGTTTCTGAGACCCGAAAGGAAAGACGGATATACAGTCCGGCTGAAGTCTCTTCGAAGGGAAATAGAGCTTCTCCGGAGTCAGATCGAACGGCTTAAAGATTGCGAGCCGGACGATGTTATGTTCTCATCGCTCTTCGATAGTGCTGTCATAAGAGGTTCCAAGTTGATTAGAAACAGCGGCTTTACCATGCATAGCTTTCGAGAGTATGTCAGACAGTCACTTCCCAGAGCGTTCAGGAGAGACCTGTACAGGGTACTGGACGATTTCGAGAGGGAAGAAACCCTTCTCGGAGAACTGATCATGCGCCTGAAGAACTGCAGAGATAGAGTCATAGTACATATGGATCCGAGGTTTGCTTTCCATCCGGAAAGGGCACCGGAAAATGCAGTACAGGTTGGCGATCTAGAAGCAATATGCAATTATCTTGAACGGCATATAGATCTTTTCGACGAATAGAGAGCGACCTTTTCTCGAAACTGTAAGGAATTGGCTAGTTATCTCAGAAGTAACACTTCGTCAGGATCGGCGGTATATCATTGATTCGCTTCAAGCGGAGATACCGGTAACCACATCGATAGAGACTTCGTGAAAAAACTTTATCGGGACGTTTCAAGGATATTCTTCGGGAAAAGACTGTCAGCTATGAGTAGCTGACAGTATATTTGCGGGAGGTTCAAATGGAAAGCGCGAAAGACACTAAGGTAATAGGGCGGATTCAGGCTGCCGTGGCAAATCCTTCTCCGCTGGGTCTCTTTGGACTGGCAATGGTGACTCTTATTGCCTCGACGAACAAGCTCGGAATTACAAGCGGAACGGCCTATATCATTCCCTGGGCCTTGTTTCTCGGAGCAGCGGCTCAATTGATGGCCGGTATTCTCGATTACAAAGTGAAGAACAACTTCGGAGCAACTGCATTCTGCGGATACGGATTCTTCTGGCTTGCAGTCTCTATGACCTGGATGATCGGCAACGGAATGCTTTCGATTAACCCGGGTGTGGTTACCGACATTTCACAACTTGGATTCGCCTTTCTTGGCTATTTCATATTTTCCATATATATGACTATTGGAGCGATGGGAACAAACAAGGCACTTTTCACGATCTTCGTGCTTATCGATGTGCTCTTCCTTGGTCTCTTCATAAGCACCTTGAATCCACAGCTTCTTTTCTGGAAGTATCTTGCGGGCTCCGCCGAACTCGGCATCTCATTCTTCTCTTTCTATGCCTCTGCCGCAAACGTTCTGAATTCACATTACGGATTATCGATATTACCTCTGGGAAAGCCGTTCGGTCCATGGGTAGAGAAAAGTATCCAGAAAATCGACTTGCAAGAAGAGTATCATCTGGATAAAGCAAGTTAAGGGAAAGCCGTCCTTGGAGAGCCTGAGGTCAGAGGCGAGAGCTTGAAGAGCAAAGACACGAGATAAAGAGAGAGAGGACGAGACGAAGAACCGGGTATGGGGTTTGGGGTATAGGGTTTGGTAAGAGAAGGAAGAGCGAAAGAGACGTCCTCCGTTCGCCGTCCACCGAGAAGAGCATGAAAAGCTGAAAATCCGTCCTTCGTCCTTCGTCCAGGATCGTGGACCCGTCCTTGGAAAGAGCAGAAAAGCGGTGATTAGTGGCTTGTGAATAGTGGTTGGTGCAGAACTGGGTTTGGGGTCTAGAGTCTGGTAAGAACGAGATCCCGTATAGGACCATTACGGGATGACATTTGTGGGCTCTTTCCCACAACTCTCCACTCTCCACCGATCTTTTGCCCGCGAAGCGGAACTGGCCTGCGTAAGCAGACTGGCGATGCTCGCTCTTACCCACAACCCACTACAGTTCTTACAACCTGTCATGGGAGTGAGCTTTTATAAGTCGTCTATCACTGCAAGCCGCTTCAATAGCCTTCATAGCGCTGGCTTCTTTGTCTTTTATCTCGAGCATCAGGTCAAAATCAAAGGATTCAGTTTCCCCTAGAAACCTGTTGAAGTCTTCAAGATTTATGGTTTCGGTATGTTTTCCCTTTCTTCCACCCGGTTCCTGACTGCTGTAGTCAACCATCGGCAAGCCATCGATATTGTCCCACGTCGAAGAAGCGATTTTAAGTGCTTCAGAAAGACTCTCACCGTTATTCAGAATCGAGTGGTGAAAGGAGTCAAGAAGAATCGGGACTCCAGCAATGGAATTCAGAGTCATACAATCTTGCAATGAATAAAGTCTTTCATCGTTTTCGATAACCAGTCTTCTCTTAACGCTCTGAGATAGATTATTGAATGACTCACAGAACCTTTGAAGAGCAGCCTGCTTGTTTTCGTAAACGCCGCCAACATGAATCTGTATCTTCGCAGTCAGGTCCAGTTCCATCAGATCGAGAAGCTTCGCGTGGTACTCGAGTTCACGAATGCTATTCTCTACTACATCATTTCTTGGGGAGTTAAGTAGTACGAACTGATCGGGATGCATTGAGACCCTAATAACTCCAGATCTTATCTTCTCCCCCAGTTCTTGAAATCTTCCAGAGAAGATCGATTCCCAGTTAACCTTACAGATTTCATGTGAGGCAAAAGGTATTAGGTCGGATGTGATTCGAAAGAAGAGCATCCCTTTTTCGATGTTGAAGTCGATTATTCTCTCGAGGCATTGAAGATTGTCATGAACTGTCTTCAGAAACCTGTCTTCAGTAAATGAAGCAAGTCTAAAAGTCCTGGCTGACGAGCAGTCGAGAGTCCTGTTAATGCAAGGATATCCAATTCTCATTATGTCCTCCCCTTTTATTCTACCTGACATCGACAGGAAGATTGTATAATTATATCGACAGAATTTGAGAGGTGAGACCATTGAGGTTAAAAAAGCAGCAGTCTTTTCCCATATTCAGAGTAGTCTTGCTTGTGAGTATCGGTCTGGTGCTTCTACTTATGGTATCGAATCTATTGCTTATCAGAAGGGCAAACAGGCTTGAAGAGTCGATGCAGGCTCTGGAGAAAAGGCATTCGGCACTCGAGTTAGAGCTCAGCTCAATAACCGGAACTCAGAGAACTATGAAGGTCAGTCTTTATTACTATAACGAACTCCTCGACAGGGCCCTGAATAACGATGTTTCTTGCGATACCGCTGCAGTAATTCCAGTTGAGAGGACGATTGCCTATACGCAGTCGCCAATAAACGATGTTATTCGGCTTTTGATAAGAGGAGAACTGACTAAGGCCGAAAAGGATCTAGGCTTCAAAACAGAGTTTCCCGGAAGAGAGCTGCTTTTCCAGGGGGCTCGTCTTGACAACGGAGTCCTGTATCTCAAGTTCTCCGATCCTTCAGGTTTCACAACGGGCGGATCTTGCAGGGTGAGTCTTCTCAAAGCTCAGATCGAGAAAACTGCCATGCAGTTCGAAACGGTAAAAAGAGTAGTCTTCGAGCCCGCGAATCTGTTTCAGCCATAGAATCTGGCACCACTAATTCGCGCCTTCAGAGTGTGCTGTTCTGATTTAACTCTGCAGTAATAGTGAGGCCAGTTGACTTTAACAGGAATCCATGTTAAAATATAGAAAGAGACGTCAGAATTTGGCGTCTCTCTTTACTTTTCAATCGGTTTGCTTTCTCCGCTTTCGCTTTCAGAAGATTATAAGCAGCGCCGTTACTGCCACTATAACGCCAAGTCCTGCCAATCCATATTTTTCCCATCTTGCAAGTCCGGACATGTAGTGAAAGGATCTGATTTGCCTTATCCAGTTAGGTATCATCAGAATCTGACCAAATGTGAAACTCTCTCTGCGACCGAAGGTTATCCAGGCTCTGCCAGACTCTTTTGAGCTTATCAGTAGTCTGTATGTCCCGTCGTTTTCCATTAAGCTGTCATACCTTAAGTAAAGGTAAGAGTTCGTGTCACCGAAGAATTCGTACATTACCTCGGGTTCGGTCTGAGAAAAGTCAAATTTATCTCTTACTGATCCGTCTGGATTATATAGAGTCAACGATGGCCTGTAGTCATATGTGGTCTCCATTTCCGGAACCCCGACGGGTACTCCAAATAGCATGTGGAGATCTTTACCGGGGATGCCACTAAAAGTGAACACGATAGTCTCATTCTCTCCAAATTCGTAGTAGAAGATCTGCGAAAGATCTATGTCTTCAACGAAGTAAGAGCCACTGGCGAAGTCCGCTTTCTCCAGAAACCCGGGAATGTGAGCTGACAGGGTCACACCCAGAAAAAACACCATAGTAATAAGGAATAATCTTCTCATAGTACACCTCCTTATTTAGATTGTCTTCAAATAATTTTATCAACAACCCTGAAGGAGGCGTTCGACTTTTAAG
>LVBU01000009.1 GCA_001603185.1 Thermotogales bacterium Thermo_02
ATCTTGCGTACAGGGGTATGTGCTCAGAAGCGGCCTGCTGAGAGACTCTATTGATAGCGGTGAGTCAAGCTTTGTTGATATCCAATCAATAAAAAAGATAGTCTCCGACTGTGAGAAATCTGTACTAATCGTACCAATAAAAAACGTTGGGGCTTTGATCTCCTGCCACTCAGATAGAGCCGAACAGGAAGAAATCAAGCTGGTAGAAACTCTTATGGCTCACGCGACCGAAGCCATACGCAGGATTCGTTCGGATAATGAGATTCATTACATAACCTTTCACGATCCTCTAACCAACCTCTACAATAGGGCATACTTTGAAGAAGAAGCCAGAAGATTGAGCGGAAGTAGACAGTTGCCTGTAAGTATAATTCTTGGTGACGTGAACGGATTGAAACTTGTGAACGATGCATTCGGTCATCTGGAGGGAGATCGTCTCTTAAGAGCCGTTGCTGACACAATAAAGTCCGTTGTCAGGACAGAGGATATGGTGGCAAGGTGGGGTGGCGACGAGTTCGTGATACTTCTTCAGCAGACCGACATGCAGACTTGTGAATTCCTTATACAAAGGCTGAAGGGCGCATTGTCTAAAGTAGACGGGTTCAGTCTTCCGCTCAGCGTCTCATTCGGAATGGCTACCAGAACAAAGATCGGGGAAGACCTGAGAGACATGCTGGTAATTGCGGAAGAAAAGATGTATCGAAGCAAATTACTGGAAAGTACTAACGGAAGAAGCCAGGCTATAGAACTACTTGAGAAGAATCTACTGAATAAGAGCTTTGAGACTCGAGAACACACTGAGAGAGTCAAGCAGATGGCGAAAATGTTTGCCGAAAGACTTATTCTTCCCGATAATCAAGTAGATAACTTACTTCTACTGAGTGCACTTCACGACATAGGAAAGATTGCCGTACCGGAAGATATTCTGACAAAAGCAGGAAGTCTGACGTCTGAAGAATGGAAAAAGATAAAGTCTCATCCTGAGGCAGGGTACAGAATAGCCCTTTCGTCTCCATCCCTCGCAATTATAGCCGACGATATTCTTTGTCATCACGAATGGTGGAACGGGGCAGGATATCCGCGAGGGTTGAAGGGGGAAGACATACCTTTGCTCTCAAGAATAATATCGATCATCGATGCGTTCGATGTTATGACGAGCGAAAGACCTTACAGAAAGACTCTTACTGTACAAGAAGCCATACAGGAACTGCGGATTTTCTCGGGAAAGCAGTTCGATCCCAAGCTTGTAGAGACGTTTATAGACATGATTTCGAACCCCGCATCCTGATTACAAAGGGTTCCGACTGCGGTCTTCTCCCGAGTTCAATAACAAAGTCTTCTTTGCTCTTTGTGTATCCTAACTTCGTTCCTCCCTGGAATAAAGAAAACTCGAACTCACAATCGGTGGGTAACCCTTTCAAAGTAAGCGTGCTGCCCACCGGTCCGAAGACGACTGCGAACAAGATCTCTTGCTTTCTGGTGAAGTAGACTCTATTGCCTTCAGTTGTTTCCAAGCTGTTAATCTTCCACGGTTCAGTATTGAATATAGCATCACCGAATACCTTAAGCCACTTGCCAATGGTTCTCAGGCTTTCTTCTTGACTCTCGGGGATGCTTCCATCAGCTCTGGCTCCAACACCAAGAAGGAGATTGCCGTTCTTGCTAACAACGTCTACAAGTAACTCTAGAAGGCCCTGCGGATCCGTTTGACGAGTGTCTTCCAGGCTGTTATACCCAAAGGAGTTTCCCATCCCTCTTACACATTCCCATTTGTAAGAAGGTACTTCAGAAAGCGTTTCGTATTCTTGAGTACGGAAATCGTAGTACAGAGTATTATCTTGCAGATTGGCCTCGCTCCGCTTCGAGACGTTTGAGAGTATCACTGAGATTATTGATCTTGTAACCGGGTTCTTGGAGAGCTTTGAAACCTCGAGTAACCTTGCGTCATGTTGGCTAAATCTGTCATTCACTACTCCTTCGGGACAGACGTTGTAGAATTTGGACAGAACTCCTCGTAGGTCACCGAGGACGGGATAACCGATATCGTTCCAGAGAATTGAGGGTCTGTAGACTTCGATCAGTTCCTGCCAGTGACTATCTGCGTATGATGAATACTGGCTGGTCTGAGGAATAGCCATCAGGAGTTCGGCGAAGCTCTTTATGGGTCTGTTGGCAAATGTCCAGTCCAGACCGCCCGAATAATAGATTCCCATTCTAATGCTTCTCTTTTCGAGAGAGCGTTTCAGCTCCCCAAGAAAGTCTCTTTCCAGTTGATACCCTTTCTTAAAGGGATTTGGTGTCTTGCTTGGCCAGAGAAGAAAACCATCATGGTGTTTTGCGGTAAGGACCACGTACTTGGCGCCCGCTTCGCTGAAGAGTTCGCTCCATGAATCGGAACTGCAACGAAGAGATAACTCCTTAAATTCCTCAACAAAAGACTCGTAGTCTCCGTTCTTTCCATAAGTCGAAATATGGTGTTCTCTTGTGGGACTTCCTTTGATCTTCATCGAGTTGAGGTACCATTCGGCATAAGCATTGTTCTTGAACCAGTATTTCCAACCACGCTCACTGACAACTCTATTCATCTCGCCGCTCATGGGAGCCCATGCAGGAATAGCACTCGGTCCCCAGTGAGCAATAATACCGAACTTGGCTCCTGAAAACCATTCCGGTGTATCGTGATTTCTTATTGAAGGCCAGCTCGCTGTGTATAGCAACTCTTCTCCCCCAATCATATAAGGGTTTAAAGACCTAAGCCAATTATATCCAGTTTTGTTGACTCAGTATTATGAGCAGCTATTTGAATGCACTGGTAGCGAACGAAACCAATAGCTATGCTGTCTGAAAACTTGAATAAACTGATGTTATAGTATTAGAGGGAAGAGCACCCAGTCGCTTTCGGTCGCCAGTTGATGGAACAGAGGTGAGGGATAAGAGGACAGAGGTATGAAAATCAAGATCTTTTCGCTCTTCCAACCCCTAACCTCTCGCTTCTGACCTCTTCTCTATCGTGGCGTCGCGCCAGTTCCGCTTTGTGGGCAAAAGAGCTGTGGGGATCTGAATAATCCGGTACTCTAGCTTTAGAAAAGTAAGAGACCTCGAACTGTCTGGAGTTGATGGAAATGGATAGAGTTGTCGAGATGAGAAGAATCGCCAAATCTTATGACGGCAATGTCATATTCGATAAGATAGATTTCACATTGCAGAAGGGAAGCATTCACGTTATAGCTGGTATCAATGGGTCTGGAAAATCTACATTGGCGAAAATCTTGAGCGGGCAACTGGACTTTGAAACGGGTGATATTCTAATCAACGGCCAGCTCGCCAAGTATACTGATCTTAAATCAGCTAGAGAAAAGGGAATCGGCATTATGCACCAGGAGTATATGCTCATTCCCGATCTTACAGTTGCCGAAAATGTTTTGTTCGGGGCCGGTGAGTACACACCAAACAGGAAGAGAATGTATTCAAAAGCGACACCAGTTCTCGAAGCACTGGGGATTGATCTGGATCCTTCTATGAAAGTAAATGAACTCGATGTAGAGTCGCAGATACTACTGGAATTTGCAGTTGCCGTTTACTCGAATCCCGAGGTTCTAATAGTAGATGATCCGTTTTCTCTTGTGGGTAGTTCTTACCGAAAGAAGTTGCTGAAGATCATCGAGGACCTAAACAATAAAGGTATGTCCTTCATATTGACTACTGTCGATCCTCAGATAATGATCTGCGGCGACGAACTGTCAATTATTGACGAGCGAATACTTATAAGGCAGTCCTCTTCTCCGAGAGAGTGCGATCTTCCAGAAAGTTTCCAGTTCTCGCATCAAAGCTCGATAACCGGAGTCGCCGAAAGCCCATTCATGATAGTTGATAATCTAGCACGGTCCGGTATCACGCTATCTCTTTCCAAAGGAGATGTGTTGTGTCTTTCGTGTGAAGACAGTGAAGTGGTTAGGTTACTTACTCAGTCGATCTCCCGGCAGGATCCCTTCAGGGATAACGCTATTCCTATGGTACAAGAGGCAAAGAGTTTCTTTGACAGTTTTTTGGGAAAGAGTTCCAGGTCTCAATCTGCTAAGTACTTCCGTTCAATGTGTAAGAACACCGGCTTTGTTTTGCAACAGATGTTGCAGAAGAAATCCGTTTTCAGATCCAGAATTCGTGTCAAGAAAAACGCCTCATCTAACAGGGAGCAGGTGATGTCTATAAAGGAGTTTCTTGCCTCTCTGGATTTCACAAATGGCTTCTCTAAATTAATAGATGAAGAGGACAGAAAATTGGCAAAGATGCGGTACGATGCCTGTGACTTCTTTGTCTTTGTGGAACCGACTGTAGGACTCGATCCCCTTTCAATAAAGGCTCTTGGAGAGGTGTTTTGCGACATCTCCGATAAACTGAAGACGGCAGTGGTAATTGGCCGGGAAGAGAACTTGAAATGGCTTCCGTTCAGTGCAGTGCAGAGGCTAATAAGATGAAGGCCGATTTCTCTTATCAGAAGCGAGTTATTGAGTTTTCCAGCGGTTACATATTCAAGGGAAAACACTACAGGTGCTCTCTGATCAGATATCCCTCCTTCTACAGAACACCAGTAAGAGGTACAGAGAATGTGGAGCTTTACCACTTTTCTCCAAGAGAGAACGCTGTAGGGTCGATCATCATATTGCATGGATTGGGAACAGTTAACATTCCCTTCCTCTTCTGGATGGGAAGCCATCTTGCCAGTGCCGGACTGCAGGCCTCCGTCATGATATTGCCGGGAAACTATACTCGAACTGCCAGCGGTTCTACAAGCGGAAAGGACTTTTTTTCGCCTGACATTTCAAAACTCATAAAATTCTGGGAACAGGCCGTTGTTGACACACTGACGACGATAGACTTACTTCAGCAAGAGAAAATGTGGTGGGAGAACAACTGTCTCTTCGGATACTGTCTTGGCGGTATGATATCTACAATAGTTAACGCTCTGGACGAGAGGATCAAGAGCATGATACTCATGACTGTAGGCGGAAATATGGCAAAGATAATATGGCGCTCTCCAGTTCTAAAGTCTATCAGACGCTCGTTCAACGACGGGATGGGTTCCGAAGCCTTCTTAAATGATGAAAAACGTCTGGGAGAGCAATTCAAGAACGATTTGAAGAGGCTGAATGGTTTTGACAGTGTAAGTGAATTCATCGAATCGGACTTACATCCTCTTCTGAAAGTCGACCCTCTTGCCTATGCGAAGTTCAATGATCGCAGTAAAGTTACTATGATCGAAGCTCTCTTTGACAAGACGCTCCCTCAACAAACCAGAAAGCAACTGTGGGAAGCCTTTGGGAGACCAAAGAGATATATAGTTCCCATAGGTCATGTATCTTGGTTTCCGTTTGAGTACGCGCTTGGCAAGTTCATTCTCAAAAAGCTCGGCATCAAAGAAGCGAGAAGAAGACTCAGACTTCTTGAGAGCACACGTCCTACTGAATGAACTGATTTTGAAGTCCGTTTCTACTTGATCAAAGGAATTATTAGGTGCTGGTGACCTCTCGAACTGCTTATAAGAAGCTTTCCGGACTTAGTTGAAAGACAGAGATTTGAGCCTTTGATCCTTGAAAGCGCTGAATGCAACCTGTGAGGATCAACCTGCAACATGAACTCCTCACCGTTTAGGTAAGGAATATCGCACTCGTATCTCAGATTTGCTGCTCTAATATAGAACCTCAAAGCTGAATTCCTCGAAATCATTAGAATAGAGAAGCCTTTTCTGGATAGTCTGGAGATTTTTTGCAGAGCCGACAGAACTTCCCTTCTAGAGATTTTTGAAGAGCATTCGCTGTTAATGAGCTCTACAGGGGGCTCGTAAGAGGCCTCGTCGGAGCATATCGAAAACAGCAGAGCTCCAGCTTTGATTCCGAGTTCGGCTATTCCTATACCGGTATAGACCTCTTCAACCTTAAGAGACTCAAAACCCTTAACAAGGTGTCTAACTGTAACATAGGGTATCGACAGCCGGAATTGGCTTTTGGTTTGAGACTCAAGTACAGAAATAAGGGTTAGCCTTCCGGCGGACGCCACAAAATATGTTTGGTCATCTTGAGAGAAGATCTCGATATTGTCTCCCTCCATCGATGACGCTGATGCGAAATCAAGACACGTTTTGAAATCAGTCAGCGAATAACTGGAGGAAAACTCGAATTTCCTCTCCATAACTGGTATGTCGTTCTCCCTAGAACCTTCCAGGACAAGCATCTCGGAGCCGGTTTTTATCTTGACAGCCTTCTCTTCAAGGGAGAAAACTAGGCTTTTCTCTTGTTCCGACGTCTTCAGAGCTCTCGCATAGTCGATAGGAACAGTATATGTGCCGGAAAATGGTGGTACTTCTATCTGTGAAGCAAACTCTAGTTTAGCACATCCGTCTTGAGCAAAGAACTTCAGACCGCGTTTGTAGTATATTTGAAAATAACGAAACGATGGTTCGACCGTACCAGAGATCTTGCTTATAAGATCGATCAACCTTGAGTATTCCTCTGAGTTCATGCTGAAATCCATTTGACACCTCAGAAGAGGGTTATTTGCTCCTTTTCAGGAAGCCCTCTTAGCGCACCGTATTTTCTCAGCATCTCGATGCTTGTCTTGTTAAGCGATGTTCTTCTCATAAGGTCTTCAACAGATGAGAAGTTTCTTCTGGAACGCTCTTCGGCTATCGATAGTGCCGCCTTATCTCCCATGTTCTGAAGACTGTTGAAAGGAATTCTGAGGTACTTCCCTTCGATTTCAAAACGCGTCGGGTGAGACTTCATGAGATCAACGTGGAGAAAACCGAACCCTCTCAAAGCCATCTCAAGGACTACTTCTAGAAGCGTTTCTCTGGAACGATCTTTGGCATTTCTTTCCGGTTCTGCTCTCAACCTGAGAATCTCTTTCTTTATCGTATTGATGTCAGACATACAGAGATCGATATCGAACTCGCCGCCCTTTATTGAAAAGTAAGTACTGTAAAAGGCAATCGGGTAGTGGACTTTGAAGTAGGCAACTCTGTAACCCATGCTCACATATGCTGCTGCGTGGGCTTTAGGAAAGAGATACTTTATCTTTTTGCACGAGTTGAGAAACCATTCTGGAACTGCCAGGACTCGCATCGCCTTTTCCTCTTCAGGAGCAAGACCCTTCCCCTTTCTAACTCTCTCCATTATCTTAAAAGCTTCGGAGGGCTCCATACCTTTTGCGATCAGATAATTCATAATATCGTCACGACAAGCTATCACTTCTGAAAGACCCGCTTTTTTCGATACTATAAGATCTCTCGCATTGTTCAGCCAGACATCTGTTCCGTGAGAGAGCCCGGAAATCCTTACTAATTCTGCAAAAGTTGAGGGCTTGGTTTCCTGAAGCATTCCCCGTACGAAGCCAGTCCCGAACTCCGGAATTCCCAGCGTTCCCATGTCAGTTCCCAGCTCGTGCATCTGCAGTCCAAGTGCTTTGACTGATGAGAAGATAGATATTGTGTCGACATCGTCCATCGGAATCTTCTCGGGATCGACATCGGTTATGTCTTTCAACATCTTGATGAAGGTGGGATCATCATGTCCTAGAGCATCTATCTTTACAAGATCATCGTGAATAACTTCATAAGCAAAGTGTGTAGTGAGAGTACTGCTCTTAGTATCGTTTGCAGGGTGCTGTACCGGTGTGAAATCATGGACATCCATATATTCGGGGACTATCATCAGACCACCGGGGTGCTGACCGGTCGTCTTTCTCACGCCACTTATACCCCTTGCTATCCTCTCTTGCTCGGCTCTGCGAAGGTTCTTTCCACTCTTCTCCGAGTAAGCGCGCACAAAACCATAAGCCGATCTTTCGGCCAGAGTAGAAATCGTTCCGGCTCTAAAAACGTGGTCTCTGCCAAATAGGGTTTCTATGAAAGCATGTGCTCTCTCCTGATACTCGCCTGAAAAGTTGAGATCTATATCCGGTACCTTGTCCCCTTCAAAACCAAGAAACGTCTCGAAGGGAATGTTCTGACCGTTCTTTCCCATTTTTGTGCCACACCCGGGACAATTCATATCCGGAAGGTCATAACCTGATTCAGCGAGGGTCTCGGGAAAGATCGAGAGTTTGCACTCAGGACAAAGGTAATGCGGAGGCATGGGATTGACCTCGGTAATTCCAAGCACATTGGCAACCAGTGAGCTACCTACTGACCCTCTAGAACCAACAACGTAGCCGTCTTCATTTGACTTCTTTACCATCTTCTGAGCAATGAGGTATAAAACGGCATAACCGTGGCCGATTATTGCGTTCAGTTCCTTTTCAGTGCGTTTCTGAATAATTTCCGGCAGAGTTTCCCCATAAAGCTTCTTGACGTTCTCATATGTCAGCTTTCTTACTTCCTCATCTGCACCGTCAATTATCGGAGGATGTAGCTTTCCTTGAACCGGGACAATCTGTTCAATCAAAGAAGCAATATAGGCTGTGTTGTCAACAACTACCTCTCTTGCTATAGTTTCATCTTCGAATATTTCCATCGCTTTTCCTATCATCTCTTCAGTAGTATGAAGATAGAGAGAAGGCTGGTTTTCGAAGTTATCGTAATCCTGTGTTGCATTTATAGTAGCTCTGAGAATATCGTCGTGTGGTTCAATGAAGTGTACATCCCCTGTCATTACAACCGGGATATTAAGCTTTTTCCCAACTTTGTAGAATTCGAGATACATCTTCTTCAGAGTTTCTCTTGAGGTGGGGGCTTCTCCCTCTGTAGCATCGATGTTATCAAGAGGCATGATCTCAATATAGTCGTAGAACCTGGCAATCTCTTCCATTTCTTCTGTGCTGGCACCGCCAATGTAGGCCTTCGCAAACTCACCGGAAATGCAGGCGGTGCCCAGAAGAAGACCCTCTCGATGACTCGTTAGAAGGCTCTTCGGTATTCTCGGTTTCATATAGTAGTGTTCAGTGTGAGAGATAGTGACAAGTCGGTACAGGTTCTTCAATCCCTCTCTATTCTTTGCGAGAATGCTTATATGAGTAGGCTTCAAAGAATTGAGATTGAGATTCTTTCGCAGGTTTTCCAGTTCCGATACCTTATGAATCGCCCTTTTCTTAGCCATCGAAAAGAACTTCTTTAGAACCTCGGCGGTGACTCTGGCATCTTCGCTTGCCCTGTGATGTTCGAAATAACCGAGCTTTAGTTTCTTCACAATGCTGTCAAGTGAGTAACTCTTAATCCTCAAAAGGCTCTTAGCAAGAGCAAGCGTGTCTATACATGGCATTTCCCAGTCCCCGCCAAATAGTCTCTTGATCGTGTTCCTGACAAAGCCATAGTCGAATTGGGCGTTGTGAGCTACAAGAATCGAGCCTTCGCAGAACTTTATGAAATCAGGAAGGACTTCTTTCACGGGAAGAGCCGATGCCAGCATCTCGTTGTTTATACCGGTTATACGGGATATTAGGGGCGAAATCTCTTTGCTTGGCTTAGCAAAAGAGGAAAAGGTGTCTAATAACTCAGTTCCTTTCAACTTGACGGCGCCTATTTCAATAATCTCGTCATCTTTAGGATTCAACCCGGTGGTTTCAAGATCAAACACCACAAACGAAGCATCTTCAAGCAACACGTCGTCTTTCTCAAAGTTATGAAGTATCGGTTCGGAATCGTTTATCATGTAACCTTCCATGCCGAATATTGCCTTTATACCTGCTTTTCTTGCTTCGAAGAAGAATTCGGGGATAGACTGAACCACTCCATGGTCTGTAACTGCAACAACCTTATGATCCCATTTTTTCAGGGTCCTTATCAGTTCTTTTATCTCAACGACTGAATCGAGAGCGCTCATCTTGGTATGAAGATGCAGTTCAACTCTCTTGTCAGTAGAAAGATCCTTTCTTGCTGGAAGCGAGGTGCGAACGATGTCCTTTGGCAATAGGACTTCCTCTTTAAGCCAGGTGTCCGTTTCCATACGCCCCCTTACAATAATCTCGTCACCTTCACTTAGAAAGCTGTTAAGACTTCTGGCTTCATCTTTAGTAGCTTTGATTGTGAGAGAATCGGTGAAGTCGGTGAGGTTTATTATTAGTACCGGGAACTTGCCGTTTCTAAAGTCCAGTCCGAACACCCTGCCTTGAACAATCAGATCGCGCTCATCGCCAAGAACATCTTTCATCGGTCTGGCTATGGCCCTAATTTCTCTGCCCATAATAGTCTTTTCCTGCTTGCTGATACTGTCATGCTCTTTGTCGATTTCCGCCTTCAATAAAAGCGGTGGAATTTCGGAGAGTTGTTTCTCACTCTCAAGACCATTTGATTCAAGTACGATTTCGAAGGGTATCTGAACGCCGGCCGCCCTTTCTATAGCCTGACGGATATCTGCCTTCTTGGCCGCTATCCTCTGCAACGAGAAGTGATTATCAACCGCAATAGTTATCTTTCTACCATCATAGTTTATGCTGGAAGTGGAAAGATATGAACTGGCGCCATTAGTTCCTTTAAGAATATCTTGAAGATCGAAAGGCAACTGCTGACTCATTGCACTATCATCTCTCTCTACCTGCGAGAAGGAAATAGTGATTTTCGCGTTAAGCTGGGCCGAAATCACCTTCTGGAACCTGGTGCACAAGAATTCTCGAAAGTCCCTTCCAACTGAACCAGAGATAACGAGAGTTGCTTCCTTTCTTTCTGGCTCCAGTACAACACCTGAAAGGCAAACACCTTCACAGGGATAGTCCGGATAGAAGCCCATTATTCGCTCCAGAACGCCTGAAAATGGAAGGTTGATCTCTCTTATCCTTAATCTCATTGTCCGACACCTCCGGGAAATCTGCGGGACGTAATATGACACCAGGCAACTGCGAGAGCATCAGCTGCATCATCCGGTTTTGGAGTTTCCGTCATCGCCAGATATGTCTTCAGTGTTCTCTGTATCTGACCTTTCTCAGCCTTTCCATATCCGGTAACTGACTTCTTTACCTGGTGAGGAGTATACTCGAATATTGGAATTGACAGTCTTCTCAACACCAGAAGGATCGCTCCTCTGGCTTCCCCTACCTGTATAGCAGTGGTGACGTTTCTGAAGAAAAAAAGCTCTTCGACGGCCGATTCATGGGGTGCGTAATTCCTGATTATTTCTTCAAGTGCATCATAGATCTTGATAAGTCGTTCCGGAATCGGTTCCCTTGCTTCAGTTCTTATAGCACCATAGGTAATCAAATTGACTTTTGAAGAGCGTGCCTCGATCAATCCATACCCTACGGTACCGAAACCGGGGTCTATTCCGAGTACCCTTACACTATCAGACAATTACTGCACCTCCAGCTCTTTCATTTTAACGCGTGAAAAAGAATAGTGTCATCCAAACTCTCTGTGGGAGTTACGCTCAGGTATTTGACAAGGTAAAAGCCTTATTGGCAGCTGTTTACAGAGCACAATCAGAGAAAACTTTATTGCTTTTGCAATAAGACAAGCATAAGATTCCGGTTTGCAGATCCACTGCATTTTATTCTAACTTTTATATCGGCTGGAGATGTTAAGCGAGAACACTCTCCTTGTAGAGTTCTCCTTACCCTTCCAATAAGTTGTTGTCTGAAGTCTTGCTATTGAGAATAAGCAGAAGAGTCGGGAACGATTAGATATTATGCGGAGAAAAAAAGAGAGTCCATGAGGACTCTCTCTGGCGGGGACGACGAGACTTGAACTCGCGGCCACCGGTGTGACAGACCGGCATGATAACCAAGCTTCACCACGTCCCCGAACAGATATCATTCTAC
>LVBU01000142.1 GCA_001603185.1 Thermotogales bacterium Thermo_02
ACAGGATATACATGCCGCTGGATAATCTGCTTGCATCGAAGTTTACTTTGTGCATACCAACATTTAATTGTCCGTCAATCAAAGTAGCTACTTCCTGGCCAAGTATATCATAAATTCTTAATGAATAATTTCCGGCTTCGGGTATCGCAAACTGAATTGTTGTAGCCGGGTTGAATGGATTCGGATAGTTTTGATTCAATTCGAATTTAGTCGGTATTTCTTCTTCGGCGTTAACCGCAGTAACTTTACCGTCAATACTGCTCATAAATACTTTACCTTCTTTTGTGCCTACAAATACATTCTTCGCATTGTTGCTAACCATTAACGAGCTAACACCTGCACCACTCAATCCCATCGATGTCCAAGTTGCGCCGTTATCTTCGGATACAAACACACCGCTTGCCCACGAAGAAACATAAACTCTGCTACTTGCGTCAACAACTATTGAATAAATGTAAGGAACGTTAAGCGATACTTTTTCGAAAGTGGCGCCGCCGTTTGTTGAACGATAAAGTCCGTCGCCATATGAACCGGCAAATACAGTATTGTTGCCTGTAACTCCAAGAGCCCAAATCAATTCATATCCGCATGATAGTTTTGTAAAGCTTGTACCGTTGTTGGAGGATTTGAACATTCCGCCACCGGCTGTACCAACGAATATTTCTCCGCTTGTGTTTACCGCTAATGATTGAACTGTTAAAATGTAACCTAATCCGTTGTTAATCGGCAACCATGTTGTTCCGTTATCTTCGGATTTGAATACACCCAATCCCCACGTGCCAGCGTAAATTGTTCCGTTGTACGAAGTAAGTGCATGAACATCCATTCCCGCCAAAGATGTAAGTGTCCAGCTGCTGCCATTATATTTGAATACGCCCTGTTCTGTTGCCGCGAAAATGTAATTTCCGCTAACCTGCAATGACCAAATAAATCCAACGTTCATTCCGCTGTTAATTACACTCCAGCTTTGACCGTTGTTATTCGACATATAGATTTTTCCGCCCCATGTACCCGCGTACATTGTGCTTCCGCTGTAAGCCATTGTGTAAACTATTTCGCCGCTGCCAAAGCCGGATACTTGTTCCCAGCTTCCGCCGCCATTATTATTGTTGCCGCCGTTGTTTCCATTGTTGCCCGATGTGGTTCCGGCAGTAACGGTTACACTTGCACTATTGTTATTTGGATTTGGATCCGGAGAAATTGTGGAGGTAATTGAAGCAAAGTTTGTAATAACCTTTTCAACTGGAATATTACCCATAAACGGAGCGTGGTTAAATTGTCCGCTACCAGTTAATGATTTACACATCATCTGGCCATTTTGAACGCCGCTTGTAAAATTAACAGCCGCGAATGGCGCAAGTATTGAACCCTTTACGTCTATTCCCTGAATTGTAATTTGTGTCGCTTGATAGAAATTATATAATACATTATTTATTGCTGTTCCGTTCACTGTTAAACCGCCGGTCCAACTTACTGTTGTTCCGTTAATATTAACAAGCACTACCGATCCATTAGGAACGTTTATCGAAACATTATTTGCTGTTGATAAATCACTTCCGTTAACCGCGAATACGTTTAAGAAAGGATCGTTACCGCTCAATGTAATTCCGCCCCATTGAGTTGTGCTTGTTCCGTTAACTGCGTAGCCGCTCAATGTAGTAGATAAATTTTCAAGATATGTTTTAGCCGCTGCGAAGTTAATCGGATTATCCTGACGTAATGTTCCGCCGTTGATGCTGACAGAACTTTGCGGCAAGTTTGTTGTGTTGCCGTAAACTACGTTTCCGTTATAAATCGCGCCGCTTGTATAAGTTAAATTATTTCCCACAACCAATACATCGCCGCTGTTTGGAGGCAATTGATCGCCAACGCTGTAATTACCGAATGATGCGTTTCTACCAACAGCAACTTTGCCTTGAGTATCGGATGATGGTTGTGTGGCGTCGAGTATTACAAATAAGTTATAATCTTTTGCTACGCCGAAATCGAATGTTGAATTATTTATTTGATTGCAATCCGCTGTTACTGTAATTGCCAATGTAGCGTTTGCGCCATTAGCCAAGTTGCCAATGCTCCACAAACCTGTATTGTGATCGTATGTTCCCTGCGAAGCTGTGCTCGATACATAATTAATACCTACCGGCAATAAATCTGTTGCCTGAATTCCTTTAGCTTCGTTCGGACCATTGTTTGTAACCTTTACCGTGTATGTAAATTGTCCGCCGCATTCCGGGTTTGCTGTGCTCGAGAATTTTTCAATCTTAACATCTGCTTCTTTTTCCTGCGGAGGATTGCAAACCCAAGGATACCAGTATAAATCGCGGCCAACGCCGTTTTTAATCGGATTGCCATTGCAATCAAGAATATTTACGCCATAATGAATTTCAACTACTTGATCATTCGGACGAATTCCGGGCCATGTTGCTGTGATTGAGAATGTTGTATCCTGTGTAATTGCTATTGTTTGATAATGTGTTGAGTTATCGTAGCTGCCGTCGTTAGGTTCAACAATTCTCCATGATAATTGCAAATATGCTTTGCTTGGATTTGGAGTAATGTGTACCGAACCATGAATTGTAATATTCTTCTGGTCGTATTCGCAAATTGCGGAGTCTGGTCCTAATGTCGCGGTCCAATCTGTTACGCAAGTTAAACCACAATCAATTTGAACCGTTGCACTTGCTTGATCGCTAACCGTTGCAGATCCGTCAACTGGATGGCCGTCTGCTCTAACAGTATTCTTCAATTCGCCGCAATCACTTGTTTTAACTGTATATTTTTTAGTGAATGTTGTTGAAGTGCCTGGATCCAAAATGTTAATGTGATACGGATTGTTGTTTGTCCAACCGAGCATAGCATCGTAAACATCAACGCCGCCGTGGTGTTGAATATCGCCG
Source organism: Thermotogales bacterium Thermo_02 (assembly GCA_001603185.1). Classification (GTDB taxonomy): domain Bacteria; phylum Thermotogota; class Thermotogae; order Petrotogales; family Kosmotogaceae; genus Mesotoga. The sequence continues at coordinate 2,898 of LVBU01000142.1, forward strand.
CAGTTTTCAACTACGAAAGTATAAGTAATTTCATCACCCGGTTTTGCTGTTTGTTTATCCGCTGTTTTGGAAACTGTAATACATGTAAAGTAGAAACCAAAATCGATTGTTGGATTATCGTTGCAGTTTAATGTCACACTTACTTTTTCATTAATTCCGCCGTCACTGTCGATTGCGTCGTTGCTGCCCTGGTTTTTCTTTGTTGCGTACCATTTCTTTTGTGTGTTGCTATACAACGCGCCGCCAACGGATGTGTTAGAGGAGGCAACGCGTACTTCGTAAGTACCATTTTCCAAATTTGTAAATTCATATTTTCCATTTATGTCTGTAGTATCTTTTGCAATTACGCTATTGTTCTTCAATAATTCAATTATAACACCTGGAATTCCTGGTTCGTTTGCGTCTTGTTTTCCATCAACATTTTTATCGTGCCATACATAATCGCCAATTGTGTTTTCGCATTGAGGAACCGAACAAATCAAATAACTTTTATCAACCGTACCGTTATCAAAATTTTCGTTAATTGCTGTCGCGGCATCGTTAATTTGTGAAAAAGTAAATCCGTTCAAACTTCCGCCGCCAATGGCCTGTTCTGCGAGAGCTAAAAATTGATTAACACTATAACCCGCAAATGGTCCTCCAAAGATTACGAGATCGCCAAGATTAATTGGATTTGTTCCGATGTAACCGGCTTCGTCATATTTAACACTTAATTTCAACGCTACTAATTGTCCCGCCAAAACACCCGCGCTTGTAGATGATGGATTCGAATAATTTTGCGTGAACGCTGCTGCCGTTCCACCCTGTGGTAAAAAGTTTTTTACTGCCGTAGCGGAAGACAATGTTAATTTATAATTACCACCAAGAACCAAGCCCGATGGGAATACACTGTTAAAGTATGTGTCGCGAATAATTCCGGGAGCGCTGTTTGAAGGACTTCCCCATCCGCCCTGCGTAAAAGTGACATATCCTTTTGTATCGCAATTTGCCGGCGGAGCATACCATTCAACAGTCGCTGTAACTTCTTTTAAATCGAATGAAGGTGTTGCTAGAACTAATTTTTGTTTATCGTTTGGATTGTTTTTATGAACATATCGCGTACCTTGAGGAATCTCAATATTAGTTTTAGCTTTAACTGTTGCTGTGCCTGTTCCGCTGTAAGTTAATGTAATTGGTCCGGCTTTTCCGTTTGTGTTTGTTGTTGCCGATGTTGCGCTTAAAGATCCTAATGTGGTTGATAACTGAATTGAGATATTTGAAATAGGATTGCCATTTAAATCGAGAGCATAAATATTGAATGTTGCTGGCGTACCCTGAATAAAAGATTGCGAAGCAGGAACAATAATTAATGTTTGCAAAGGATTAACATTATTATGATTTGAGTTTGCGTCAGCAATAATAGCAAGAGTTCTGCTTTTAATTGTAGCGTCGTTCGATATTGTATCTGTCTCTTAT
>LVBU01000640.1 GCA_001603185.1 Thermotogales bacterium Thermo_02
ATATAAAGAAAAGGATTACAGCTGTTAGCTTGTACCCAATAGGGTAATGGCTAAGCAAATTTGCTACAGCTTGGTAGAACGGCATTGGAAAACTATCGAAAAGGAATGAGTAGGTTGGCGATTTACCCATAAGGGTAGTAAGCCAAGTTGCAAACAGGAGAAGCAAAATGAACACTAATGCTCCAAATCTACTTTTCTGGGCACTTTTGAGAAGCATACTATTGGTTTTGCAGTTTTTTTAAATCGTTGCCAATGTCGTTTCGGTAGTACAGCTTATCGAATTTGATGGCTTTAGCAAGGGTGTACGATTTTTCAAGGGCTTGGTCGATGCCGTTGCCCAGCGCCGAACAGGCAAAAACTCGTCCGCCAGCAGTAACCAGTTTACCGTTGCTTATGGAGGTTCCGGCGTGGAATAGAATAGCATTAGAGGGAATAGAAGCAGGTGTAGCTATTTCCTTCCCTTTCTCATATGAATTTGGGTAGCCCCCCGATACAACAATAACCGTTGTTGCGGTTTGGGAATCAACCTCAATGGATGCTTCCGATAACCGATTCTGTGAGCAAGCCAGCAGGGCTGCAAGAAGGTCGGATTTAATGCGAGGCATTACCACCTCGGTTTCCGGATCGCCCATCCTAACATTGTACTCAATTACGTAAGGATCGCCATATACGTTCATTAGTCCAATAAAAATAAAGCCTTTGTAAGGGATAGCATCGTTCCTGAGTCCATTTATGGTAGGCTTTACAATACGCTCCTCAACCTTTTTCATAAAATCCTGATTGGCGAATGGTACAGGCGACACAGCCCCCATACCTCCAGTATTTGGCCCGGTATCGCCGTCGCCTATACGCTTGTAGTCCTTTGCCTCAGGGAGGATTATGTACGAGTGGCCATCGGTTAGCACAAAGACCGATAGCTCTATTCCGCTCAGGAACTCCTCAATCACAACCTTTTGGCTTGCAGCTCCAAATTTACCCGCAAAAAACTCCTGGAGGTTTGCGCATGCCTCGTCGTACGATGGCACAATAACCACTCCCTTTCCGGCTGCAAGTCCATCGGCCTTGAGAACGTATGGGGGATTTAGGGTTTTAAGAAAATCTTTGGCCTGGTTGAACTTTTCCGCTGTAAAGGTTTTATACTGAGCGGTGGGGATTCCATGTCGGAACATGAACTCCTTTGCAAAATCCTTGCTACCCTCAAGCATAGCACCTAATTTTTGAGGGCCAATTACCGGTATATGCTTAACGTTACTATCGGATAGGAAGGAATCGTGAATGCCCTTTACAAGAGGTTCTTCCGGGCCTACAATCACCATATCAATTGCGTTCTGAACACAAAAGCTTTTAACCTCATCGAAATTAAGAGGGTTAATAGCTACATTCTGGCCGTGGTAGCCAGTACCGGGGTTGCCCGGGGCTATAAAGAGTTGTTCCAAAAGGGGACTTTGCGAAATTTTCCATGCCAAGGCGTGCTCACGGCCGCCAGAGCCAAGTAAAAGTACATTTAGTTTCTTATCCATCGTTCAAGGCAGGTGTTTGACTACAAAGGTAGTTATCGTTTTAAAATGGAAAGTGATTGGCGCAAAACAATTTTTTACTCAACGTTGTAACTTAAATGAAACTTAATCGTCATACATTTGAAAGTTGATAACCAAGTAACGGTTCATGACCGCCGAAGAGTTTAACAGATGCGTTGACTTATACTCCGATAG
>LVBU01000143.1 GCA_001603185.1 Thermotogales bacterium Thermo_02
CTTTGTGTTCCCTTTTACTTTCCTTCTTAACTATATTGAAGTCTATCTCCATAGTGGTCTTATCTGCTCTTACAGCCTGAACCTTCAGATTGTCTCCAATTCTGTATATGTGTTTGCTCCTCTTTCCAACCAGTATGTTCTGACTCTCGATAAAATCGTAGTAGTCATCCAGCGTAGATATATGAACCAGTCCGGAAATCATCTTATCACTTAGCTCAACAAAGAACCCAAACTTCGTGATTCCTGTTATCACACCCTCAAATACCTCTCCGATATGATTAGATACATACTCGACTTTCTTCATGTCCAGCAGATCCCATTCGGATTCATTTGCAATTCTCTCTCTCTTTGAAGCCCAGGCCGCGACTGTTGGCAGTTTGTCTTCGTAGTCTTTTGACCTGTCCTCATGAGATTTATCGGCAGCAGCTTCGACAAGATTCTTGAGGAGTCTGTGTACAACCAGATCCGGGTACCTTCTTATTGGAGATGTGAAGTGAGTATATGCCTGGGAAGCAAGCCCAAAATGACCGATGTTGTTCTCCGAATAAACTGCTCTCTTCATTCCCCTTACAAGAACCCTTTCTACTGAAGCATGCAGCGGGTGGTCCTTTGTCTTCTCCAGTATCTGCTGAAGTGCCTTCGGATGAACATTTCTTGGCAGTTTGACTTTCATGCCCAAAGCTTCGACGTAGTTCTTCAGCTGCATCATTGACTCTGGATCCGGTTCTTCGTGTATTCTGTAGACAAACGGAAGTCCGCGTTCGTTGAAGAGCTCTGCCACTGTCTCGTTTGCAAGAATCATAAACTCCTCGATAATCCATTCGGAAATCCCACGCTTCTGAGGAATCACATCCAGCACATGTCCGGATTCGTTGAAGAGGATCTTAACTTCCCTGGAAGATATATCCATGACCGAGCCACGTTTTTTCCTGTTGTCTCTTATCTTCTGAGCCAGTTCATAAGATATCAACAGGCTATCTCTCACCGGCTCCAATTTATCCTCCAATCCTGGAGAGACTCTGTTCTCGAGAAGTTCATTTACTTCATTGTAAGTCAGCCTCCTTCTGGAGCGAATCACACCTTGTTCAACTTTAGAACCGATAAGCCTTCCCCTTGAATCTAGCTCCATTAACAGAGAGAGAGTCAATCTATCCTCATCGGGCCTGAGAGAGCAGATATTGTTTGAAAGCTCAAAGGGTAGCATTGGAATGACTGTGTCAAGAAGATAGACGGATGTCCCGCGCTTGTATGCTTCTCTGTCCAGATGCGAATTCTCCAAGACATAATGCGAAACATCTGCAATATGAACTCCAAGTCTGTAGTGACCATCCTTTAGTTTCTCAACGGATATCGCATCGTCATAATCCTTTGCATCCTCACCGTCAATTGTGAAAACAAGAGAGTTCCTGAAGTCCTCTCTTCCCTTCAGTTCTTTCTTAGCTATCTTGGAGGGTATCTCTTTTGCTTGCTTCAGAACATCATCCGGAAAGACATCCGGCTCAGGAAGATCGTGTCTGTATATAACAGTAAGAAGATCGGCTTGGGGACTGGCAGAGTCACCGAGAATCCTCTCCACTGAACCTTCGGGATTCTTCCCGGGTGAAGGATAACGAGTTATCTTCAGCAAAACCTTCTCATCGGGTTTAGCTCCATTGAACTGTTCCGGCGGAACATAAAAGTCATTCTTGATCTTCATGTCGTCGGCTACAACAAAGGCAAAAATGCCTCTAGTCTTGAAAGTCCCTACAATTCTTGTTTTGTTGCGTTTTATGACCTTTATTACTCTTCCCTTCTTTATGTCTCTGTAGTCGCCAGTAATCTCGATCATTACTGTATCTCCATGCAGAGAAAACCCTGCTTCTTCCGGCGGAACAAAGACCTCTCCCCACTTCTCAGTGCTGACAAAAGCCCCCAATCCTCTTCGAGTAAACTCTATCGAACCAACAATGTTGTTCTCGTTTGGGATAATGTACTTGCCTCGAGAATCCTTTATAACTTCTCCGGATTCTACCAACTCTCCCAGAATTGCCCGAAGCTTTGTCTTTTCCTCTTTACTATCTAAGCCTAGTGACATCGCAATGCTTCTCAG
>LVBU01000144.1 GCA_001603185.1 Thermotogales bacterium Thermo_02
GGAGTCAGTATAATAAGTCTTCTAAATGAAGTTTCTTATCTGCTTAAAGAGTTCGGCGGTCACGAAATGGCCGCAGGCTTCAGTATCACAAAAGAAAACGTTCCCGCTTTCCGCAAAGCGATAAATGAGGCCTACCTAAAGATCTACGGAAAGGCCCTCCCGGTTTTCAAAATCGACATAGATGATATTCTCTCGATAGACGCTATAACGCCTTCTATACTCGATAAACTCGAACTTCTGAGGCCATTCGGTCATTCAAATCCGGAGCCTCGCTTTATGATAAAAGGTCTTAACATCGAAAAGGCAAAGACTTTCGGCAGCGGAAGCGACCATGTAAAGATGATTCTAAGATCTGGAGATAAGAAGACTCTGGCAATCGGTTATAACATGAGTTCAATGTTCGATGACTTCAAGTACGTTAAGCCAAATCTTCTAAAAGTCGATGCAGCCGCGTCAATTAAGAGCGATAATCTATATGGACTTCAGAGTATAAAGCTATCGTTGACAGATGTGAGATTATATATAGATCCAGTATTCGAAGAGGAAGTGCGTGACAAGAATTTCGTTTTCGAGTTCATAAGAGACTGGAAGAATCAGCAGCCCGCTTCGCAAACTAAGACAGATGTATCCGTTCTTATTTCTGAACTTGAGAAGAAGTTATCACACAAGTGCCCTGAGTTCTTCGATATCAGCTCAAAAACTCCGTGGGGAGTCTTTGGAAACATACGTCTTAAGAACCCATTTCTCGCGCTGAGAATACTGAAGAACTATCAGAACGGGAAGAAGACATTCATCGTGTCGGCTATAAACGGTACTCTCGCACACACCTATTACTCGCTACAGCACTATTTAGATACGATAAAGCCAGTCTATGCGAATTCTCTGTACAGGGGAGCTCTGGATGAGAACGTAGTCTTTGTCACCCTGTCATTCTTTGTCGAAAACTTCGAAAGAATCTCCGCAACAGCTGGAGAGATCATCTTCGACGAACCGGCGATAATCCTCTCGGGGATATTCAAGGGGCATCCTGACCTGGACGGTTTTCTGAAATCGCTCGACTCAGTGATAGGGATTTCTGGTTTCACGGGAAGCCTTTATTATGACGAACTCCGTGGCTTCATGTCAGATAGAAGGATTTCTCACATCCATAAACCCAATCCTATAAAGAAGGTCGGAATCATCGATAACCGAGGTTCAAGAAAGAAAGTAGAGCAGGTTATGTCGATAGTGGGACATGGCGAGAATGTGGCGGTCATAGTAGACTCTCCACACAAGACAGTCACGCTAGCTAAATCAATGGGAGCAAGATTGTCCCACGCTCTGCAAAATGGGGAATTGATATTCTACAATTACATGTTGAAAGACTTTCAGAGATCTGTTATTTACTCACTCGTAGAAAGACAGAAGATAAGGGTTCTCATAACTACCCCTTCGAGCGATGGACTGGGAGTCACTCTGGGGAACTCTAATATCGTCTTCTACAGTGCCCCCAGAAATTTCCTCGAGGTTCTTGATTCAGTATCCACAAGACCGGGAGAAGATTCGGAGCTCTTTCTAAACCTTTCTTTCAACAAGAGCGACCTCCTTTCAAATACCAGCGAGATGGACAGGTTGTTCCCCACAGTGGAAGAATTGGAGGCCGTTTATCAGGATCTTAAGGATGTGCTGCCGGCTTCTGAGAGAGATATTAGAAAGGCACTGAGTTTCGAGGACGGCATCTCAAAAGTCTATCTGTCGATAATGGAAGAGATGAAGCTGCTTTATGTTGACGATAGTATATGGCATAGTTCAACAAACTTAGATCTAGACAGCAATCTCGTGAAGAGAACACTCAGATACAGGGAAGGCGTTGCCGAGAAACGCATGACCAGATGGTTTGCCACTAAACTTTCGACGATGACCACACGTGGGCTTCTTCGCAGTCTGACGAATTCGGAAGAGGTGCTGCGAGTTGGTTGATACGACAGCGCTTGACGCATTGCTAATAGTATCGTTCGATTCTGTTACCCAGAGCATAAGGCTCTTGAGAGACAGTTCGATTGGCTGTAGGGTCTTTCCCACTCCGCCTTCATATTTTCCAGGCTGTTCTGTATCTGTTGCAGTTCGGTACGCGGAAGTCGAAATCTGCCGGAAGCTCCTCGAAGATAACGGGATTAGTGTGCTCCTAATTGCACACTGCAAAGAGAATCCGGTGAAGGCGTTTTATGAAGATCCTTGGAATTGACTTCGGAACAGTTAGGATAGGGCTGGCGCTTCAGATCGAAGGTATCGAGATGCCGCTGAAAACTATTGAGAATAAAGGATACAGGAATTCTCTCAAGCGTATCTTCTCGGAACGTGAACTTGATGCAGTTGTAGTTGGAATGCCTATATCAATGTCCGGGAGGTACAATCAGTCTGCGATGAAAGCCGTTTCCTTTGCAGAAAAAGTGAAGAATATCTTTCGAGGGCCTGTATTGCTTGTTGACGAAAGGCTTTCGACAAGTAATTCGAAGAGAGTTGCGCAGGCTAGTGGTATGGACTTTGGAATTCTTCGAGATACTCTGAGTGCCATGGAGATATTGAGAAACTACTCGCGACCGGGAGTGTTGAGATGGGAAGTAAAGGAAGACTTTCCTGTCTGCCGTGATTTTCCTGATGTCGCGAGCGCGAACGCGGTTCTCCTCTTAAGCCCGAAGTCTGCCAGAATTGAGAATCTGGATAGAGTCGAGGCCAGATTGAGCATATACACCGAAGATCCGCAGTGTTATCTGGCATTTTTGAGAAAGGGGTTCAAACCAGTAAACCTTATTGACGATATTGACTTTTCAACTTACGATATAATAGTAATCGCGCGTGACGATCATCAAACCCGAAAGACTGTCTCGAAGACTCGGGTAAGTACAGTATACGAGTGCTCGTGGCTCAACGGATAGAGCGCTGGACTCCGGATCCAGAGACTGTGGGTTCAAATCCCACCGAGCACGCCATTAAGTAATGCGGGAGGTTGCATATGAAAAAGG
>LVBU01000145.1 GCA_001603185.1 Thermotogales bacterium Thermo_02
CTTTTTTTCAGCATGCAGTGAGAGTCATAATTACTATGTTGCAATAAGGGCCATAGATAGTGAACTCACGATGTGTTATATTGAGCTGGACATAAAGGCTTCGGGCAGAGAGAGGCCTCAGATTCTTATTACTCTGGACAACCCCCCCTCTAATGCAGCCGACGGAATACTAACCGAACTTACTAGCTTCGCTTTCGAAATACCTGTGGCTGGACTTCATAAGGTCTATGTCACGCTCGTTCAAGGCAAGAGGTTTTTGACCAGTCCCATTTCATCGGAAGTGATAATCGATCTTACCCTTCCATACCCCCCCGAGATAAACTGGAGTATGTCCTCAGGAAGACTTCATCTGGAGCTCTATTCAGATGGTTCATCGAATATCCACGGCTACAGACTAATTGTGGATTCAACCGAAGAGTTCTTCTCGAGTTCTGGAAGTTTCGCGATCGATATCAACAAGGGTCAGGAGTACTTCATACAAGGCTACGCGCTCAGGGGCAATATTCACTCGGAACCGAAGATGATAGATTTACTTCTGTCCGAAGACAAGCCACCGGAGATAGAAATTGCTCTCCAACGGCCTTATGAAGGCGGGGCGATTGGACTGACAGTTAAGGACGATTGGGACAGGCCGGAAGCACTCGAGGTTAGAGCTTTCACCCAAGAGCATGGTATTTCTCTTCTTTATGACAGCCAGAGACTGATTCCCGAAGTACCCTTGCTTGAAGCCACTAACACGGTCGTCATTGTGGTGACTGATTCGTCCAATAACACCACCGTCAAAAATGAAGTTGTAAATGTGGTGAAGAAGACAGCCGAAAAGCCACCGGAGCTCTCTATTGAGGAAGGCACTGTGAGAAGCGCCAAGTGGGAGGCGATTGATGGAAGAGTAATACTGCAGAAGTTCAAAGGTGGCGAATGGATAGAGATTTCGTCACATGACTCAGGAATTAGATCTTCGACAATTCCCAGAGAGAGTCTTTCTCCAGAGGGAGATATTTACAGATTAATTGTTGAAGCCTCTTCCGAGATCTTTTTGCCTTCAATTCCCGTCTTTGCTAAAGAGAGCTTTTTCAGGAGGTTCAGCACTGAGTTCATTTCTTCTCTTATGGGAATGGACGCACTTCTTGTCGGTGGGAATGACTACCGTTTGTACGGAAACATAGCAGTTCGAGAGAATACTGTAATGAAAGTTGAGCCAGGAGCCGCAATCACAATCTCAAGAAGCAATACGCTTCTTGTAGGGGGAGTACTTGATCTTGAAGGCAGAAGAGAACGCGTCAAAGTTAATCCTGGAGGTTCTACGGGAACGATTGAAATATCCAATAATGGAGTTTTGATCGCGAGAAATGTAGACTTCAGTAACACAAGAATTATCGCGCGCGATGCTGCTCTAGTTATTATGGAAAACTGTACATCATCTGCAGGTATCGAGGTAAGAGGAGCTAGAACTGTGCAGATATACAACAGTGAAATAGCGGGGAACGTCCTTATAGAGAATGTCAGGGAACTTTATGTACACTCTTCTGTCTTTAATCTTGATAGTTTGAAGATCTCCAGTTCAAGCTCGGCGATGATTTCCCAAAGTGCAATTGCAGGCGTCGATTTTGATATGAGAAATTCGAAGCTGCGTTTAGTCCTAGGAAAGCTAGATTTCGATTCCGTTCAGATCCGCCAGCTGTCTAGGCTCTCAATAATCGATACGCTCGTCTCAATTGTCAGGCTCGTGGTTCAGGAGGCATCGTCTGTGAATCTTGAAATAATGGAGTTTGTAGACACTCCAGATATAGTCGTCAGTACTCTGTCACGACTTAGCATGTACAGTGAAACTGCCAGAAAAACACCGATCAAGCTTGATGCAAAATCAACTCTGGCCACTTACTGATTATGGGTGAGTATTTTAGAGATTTTGATCCAACCGTTCTGGATAATCTAGTATTAGACATTTCTGAAAAGAGAGGTCGTATTAATCATGGAACAGTACTACTATCATGGTATTGCGTTCCTCCGAAGAAAACCAAAAGGATTCTAGAATTGGGTTCTGGATGCGGTGCCATTTCGATATTTCTTGCAAAAAATCACGGTTTGAATGTTACTGGTATTGAGGTTGACAGAGAGTTATACGAGTTGTCTTTACGCAATTCAGAGCTTAACAAAACGAGCGATTTAACGGCATTCCTAAACACTTCAGTAAGCGCCTTGAAAGAAAGTCTGAGTTGCTGCAGTTATGATATGATAGTCTCAAATCCCCCCCATTATCTGCACTCGGGTATTGCAAGTCCCGATGACAGGAGAAATCTAGCGAGAAGAGCCTCCGTAGACTTGATGAATGAGTTTGTCGAGACGACAGGATTTCTTCTGAAAAACAGAGGTGCTTTCTTTTTTTTGCTGCACCCGAGAGATCTTACCAGGTGGATCAGAGCCTTTGAAGACGCGAAACTTGCGGTTCATCGGCTAAGATTTGCATATGGAAAGACAGATAGACAGGCACAACTTGTTCTGATTGGCGGGAGAAAGTCTTCATCCTCAGAAATCGTAGTGGAACCACCAATATTCATGAGGTGATATAAGTATGTTCATCTGTTTTGAAGGTATTGACGGTTGTGGTAAGACAACTCAGATCAAACTACTTGAGCAGTATCTCAGTCAATTAGATGTGAGATATGTTCTCATAAGAGAACCGGGTGGGACGCTGGCGGGAGAGGAGATAAGGAGCATTCTTCTGCATAAAGAGTTGAAACTCAGTTCAGAGACTGAATTAATGCTGTTCATTGCCGCGCGGGCTCAAATGGTGAGGGAGATAATTAGGCCGGCTCTTGACAAAGGCGAACTGGTTTTAGCAGACAGATTCATGGACTCCTCAGTTGCATACCAGGGAGCGGGCAGAATGCTGGGCATGGAGATCGTTGAGAGACTTAACAGATTTGCTGTTGGAGAAACGCGCCCGGATATTACTATATACATTGATGTACCGGTTCTTGAAGCGGTTTCACGGATGAGAAAAGACAGGAAAAATGATAAAATAGAGGTAGAGAGTTTAGAGTTTTTCGAAAGAGTAAGGAATGGTTACATGAAGCTTATTGAGAAGGAAAAAAACCGCTACTCGATAGTAGACGGAACGGAGCCAGTCGAAGCAGTCCAGAGAAAGATAAGGAAGATAGTCGCCCCTTTTCTCCCGAATGACAGGCTCAATAGGAGGTGAGACGAAATGTACTTCGATAAGTTCTCTGAAGGTGCCGCGCAGGTCTTTGTAACCGCGCAGGATGAGGCACGAAGTCTTGGTCATCCATATGTTGGAACTGAACACCTCCTTCTTGCGATAATTAAGGTAGACAATGAGCAAACTACGAAGATTCTCAGGAATTACTCCATTACTTATGAGAGAGTATCACGGGAAGTTACTTCGATGGTAGGAACCAACGTTCATCAGTCAGTTGTCGGAGCTCCGCAGATGACGCCAAGAGCTCGAAGGGTCATTGAACTTGCGAATGACGAATCAAAAATGCTTGGCCAGGACAAAATAGACGTTGAACATATAATGCTCGGTATCGTGCGCGAAGGAGAAGGAATTGCTGCTCATATTCTGAAACAGATGGGCGTTAATCTCTCTCAGCTAAGAAGAGAGATAATTGAAAATATTACGGGAGACTGGGAGGATAGTTCTGGCGATCAGTCTGAAGGCTCTATTTCTTCACACCAATCCACCAGTGCGGGTGCCGCCGTCAAGCAGCTTGATGGCTTCGGTACAGATCTCACGGCGATGGCAAAAGCTGGAAAGCTTGATCCAATAGTCGGCAGGGAAATCGAAAGACGGCGCTTAATGGAAGTCCTGTCGCGAAGGAAGAAGAATAATCCTGTATTGATGGGCGAACCGGGAGTTGGAAAGACAGCCATAGTGGAAGGACTAGCCCAGATGATTGTCGATGAAGAAGTGCCGGAAACCCTGAAGAATAAGATCATTTTTGCTCTTGATGTGGCCTCTCTAATTGCTGGCACTAAGTACAGAGGAGAGTTTGAGAAGAGATTGAAGAAGCTAATACACGTGGTGAAGTCCAACGGTAATATCATACTCTTCATCGATGAGGTTCATACTATAGTTGGTGCGGGATCGGCAGAAGGCGCGGTTGACGCTGCCAATATCTTGAAACCATCCCTTGCTAGTGGTGAGATACGCTGTATTGGGTCCACTACTCCAGATGAGTACAGAAAGTATATAGAGAAAGATGCTGCTCTTGAGAGGAGGTTCCAAAAGATCTATGTCAATGAACCTACTCCCGAAGAGTCGATCGAGATCTTGAAGGGAATTAGGCACAAGTATGAGCTTCACCATAAAGTCAAGTATACTGAAAGAGCTCTGAATGCGGCTGTAACTCTTTCTCACCGATACGTTTCAGACCGTTTCCTGCCAGACAAGGCGATCGATATAATAGATGAAGCCGGTTCAAGGGCGCGATTGCAGAAACTGACAGTTCCCGAAGACCTGAAAGAAATGCAGAGTGACCTTGAACTCATGAAGATAAAGCGTGAGACAGCTGCAGCTGACCAGGAGTACGAAAAGGCCGCGCATCTTAAGGAAAGGGAGAGAGTTCTTCAGCAGAAGTACAGAGAAGAATACAATCAGTGGCGAAACAGAGTTGACTCTGAGATCGTTACACTCGATGAAGATGAGATCGCCGAAATAGTCTCTAACTGGACCGGTATTCCATTGAGAAAGCTTGAAGAAACCGATACGGAGAAGCTTCTCTCGCTTGAATCAGCTCTGCATGAAAGAATCGTATCTCAGGACGAGGCCATAACCGCAGTAGCCAAATCAGTTCGGCGTGCCAGAAGCGGGTTGAAAGACCCAAGAAGACCTATTGGTACATTTCTATTCCTTGGACCAACCGGAGTTGGAAAGACTGAACTTGCGAAGGCCTTGGCAGAGTACCTTTTTGGTGACGACAAGTCTCTTGTCAGGTTTGATATGTCAGAGTACATGGAGCGTTTCTCAGTTTCCCGCTTGATAGGAGCACCTCCCGGGTATGTTGGTTATGATGAAGGCGGTACCCTAACCGAAAGGATAAGGAAGAGACCTTTCTCAGTAATCCTCTTTGACGAGATAGAAAAGGCTCATCCAGATACATTCAACATACTGCTACAGATAATGGACGACGGAAATCTAACCGACTCACAGGGGAGACACGTTGATTTCAGGAACACCATAGTGATAATGACGAGTAATCTAGGTGGAGAATTCATAAACAAGACGAAATCTTCAATCGGATTTGTCGAGTCTACCCAGTCTGAAAAGGAATACGAGGCTATGAAGACTTCAGTTCTCGAGGAAGTGAAGAGAACCTTCAGACCGGAGTTCCTCAACAGACTCGATGAAATCGTGGTCTTCCACCAGCTCACTAAAGACCAGATAAAGGT
>LVBU01000146.1 GCA_001603185.1 Thermotogales bacterium Thermo_02
ATAACGTAGTGCTCGAAGCACTCAGGCTAGTCAAATAGAGCTTTTACAAGCTCACGGCTTTAGCCGTGGGGTATTTGACATTACCCAAACCATAGATGCTCTGTCGACAGAGTCCGAAAGCAAGTCACATTTGTCAAACGATCTGTTCTTCAAGAACAAGTACAAATCTCGCTCGACGGGCAGCATTGTGTTTTGAATAAGTTATGTATTCACCTTCATATCGCGACTCACTTTGACAATTCGGGTCCGTCTTGTGAGATTGAACTGTACAACTTCAGAAGTCTTTCTTCAACTGATTTCCAAGAGTACTTTGTGGAAATCAATTTAGCATTCTCTTTCATTTTCGCCCTGAGATCAGTATTGATAATAAGGGTTTCCATTTTCGCAGAAATATCCTCAGGTGAGTCAGGATCAACGAATAAAGCACACGGCCTTTCGTCTAGTATCTCATGCCACTTCTCAAAATCTGACGCAATAATCGGAAGTCCTAGAGTGAGATACTCAAACATTTTCAGAGGTGAGGATATTTCTTTACTCCTTCCCCTATGCATAACCATAAGTCCTATATCATTCTGTGCTACGCACTCCACTGCTTCTTCATAAGACATAAAACCCATGTAGTTAAGTCCATCACAGCTTCTCGCTGATTCTGAAATCATTCTCTTCAATTCTGAGTCAAATATTGGACCAAGTAGATTTAACTCGATATTGTAATCCTTTCTCAAAAGCATGAATGCCTGTATCATCTCTACTATTGACCTGTCAATATCGATTGAACCAGAATATACGAATCTTACAACCCCTTCGGTTGATGAGCTTCTCTTTGATTCAAGATAATCGACATCAGGATAGTTGGGAAGCACAGCGAATCTCTTTACGTCTGGAAATCTTTCAAGTTGATCAGGAACAACAACTACTATTCCATCAAACTTACTGACAGCTTTTCGCTCGTAATTGTCTGCAAATTTGGCGACGAATCTTCTCAGAGCACGCGGGATCCAGTTTTTCATTAAGATTACCGAGGGGTATTCTTCGTGAATATCGTAGACTACTTTCTTTCCTGCCCGCTTTAGCTTAAATCCAAGGGGAATCAATTCTGGATCATGGAAATGATAAACATCTGCATTAACTTCTAAAGAGCGTCTGAGCGCCTCTTTTGAACTGTGCAAGAATCTCTTCATTCGTCCGCTATGACGTCTTATAGGAATATAATGAATACCAGTTAATGGAAACTCCCCCTCGGGTGCCACAAACGACACATCATGTCCACTTTTCCGAAGTGTCTCAAGTTCCTTTCGAATTCTGATGTCTTTGGGAGAATGTACGGTTGTAATGACACATATTCTCATTAGGTGCCCCTCGCTGGACTCGTTCACTAGGTGTGCTGGCCTAATTAATTCGAAAGCTTCTTGGACAAGTATTAGTCATCAATCAGTACTCTTTCATACTGCTCCGCCAGCTTTACGATATCTCTTTTCTCACGCACGTAGCTCATGTTCTTTCTGCAGAGCGTCTCTCCTTTATCAAGCTTGTTGACAAGTCTTTCAAGTGCTGACGAAAATGAATCGGGATTTCCCGGTTCATAGAACTCGGCTTCTGATGTTTCCTTTAACGGTAGCCCGAGAAGGTCTGCGGAAATTACCGGCTTTCCAGAAGCCATGTAGTCTAGTAGTTTGTATGAACTGACCGCCGGAGTATCTATGTCGAATTTTACCAATGGAAAGATTAGGGCGTCGACAACGCTTAGCAGACCGGGAACAGATTCTTTGGGTATCTGCTCAAAGAAAAGGACTTTGTCAAGAGCAAGCGATTCTGACAATTCGATGATTTTTTTCTTCTCCGAGCCTTGTCCAATGAATGCAAAATGGTAATCACTTTCCGGGCGTTTATCGTTGAACTCCTTGATTCCCTTAAGTACTGTTTCAAGGTCATTGGTAGGGCCGTGCGATCCTAAATAGGCGATTATCTTTTTGGAGGAAAATCTTTCAACTATCTCTGTTACTTCTTTGGTAATCTTCGGATTCACAAAGCGAGAGATGTTAATTCCATTTGGAATGAAGACAATTCTGTCCTTCAAATTCTGCTTTGTTACGCTATTGACGTGTTCTTCGATATTTGGAAGGAGAGAGACGATCTTTCGCGATTTCAGATAGGCTTTCTTCTCGATGCTCCGGAAGAGGCTTGAGACGGGATTTCTTCTTGAAAGTTTTCCGGCACTAATTAGGTCTCTTGGCCATACATCTCTTACTTCAACGATTAGCTTTGTATCCAATTTTTCGGCAATTCTCCAGCCAATTTTCCAGGCGTATGGATGCGGACTTGAAGCGATAATCACATCGGGCTTTTCGATTCGTTGTTCTCCAATAGTTTTCATTCCTGCTCTATAGTAGTCGATACTGGCCAGAAATCTATCGAGTCCGTTAGACTCATATCTGCGGGTCTCGAACGAGTGAAAATGAAGAGACCCAGTCTCATCTGCAACTGCAAAAGGTGAGCAGAACTGCCGCATTCGGTCCCCTGTAAGATGAGAGTAAGAACCGACAAAGATCCTCACTTTGTGTCCTTTCTTAACGAAGGCGTGTCCAAATTCGATGTGTCTTGTTTCGGCGCCACCTAAAGCTAGAGTTGACGCATAGTGATTAAAGATCCAGATGTTCATTCTGAACCTCCAAGAGTTTTTGCTATTAGAGCTCCAGCGTTTCCTGAACCGTAGAGGTCTTTTTCAAAGGTATTATCTCCAACAGAAAACAGTTTCTCATATATCTCCCCGGGTTCGGAAAGTGAATTGATCCCTCTTTTGATCAGTTCAATCCAGCTAGTATCAGGCATAACCACAACCGCTTGCTTTCCGGCGAAGTAGCTCTCTTTCTGTAGCCCTCCACTGTCGGTCACAACTTTCCATGAAAGCTTTACAAGTCCCATCATCTCAGGATAGTCAAGCGGATTTACTACGCTGAAATGCCTCAGGTAGTTATCGAGGTGAAACTCTTGTATGCGCTTCCTTGTTCTTGGGTGAATTGGAAAGACAGCACGTTTCTCTTTGGCCACTAGTGAAAGCTGCTTGAGAATTGTCTCCAATCTTTCTTTGCTGTCGGTGTTGAAGTCTCTGTGGATCGTTACTACTACGTATTCGTTTTCTTTGAGAGAGAGTCTTTCAACTGTCGAATAATCAAAATACTCTTCCATTTTCAGATACAGGTCGTACATCACGTCCCCTGTAAACCAAATGCCTTTCTCTACTCCTTCTTTCTGAAGGTTCTCGACAGCTGTCCGGGATGGGCAGAGCAAGAAATCTGACATTCTATCGGTCAGTACACGGTTTATCTCTTCGGGCATGTCTCTTGGCTCCTGCCGCATGCCAGCTTCTACATGAGCAACGGGAATCTTAAGTTTTGCCGACACCAGAGCTCCTGCCACAGTAGCATTTGTATCTCCATAGACAAGCACTATGTCCGGTTTCTCCTTAATGATCACTTCTTCCAGTCTAATCATTGTAAGACCGGTCTGGACGGCATGAGTTCCCGAACCAACACCTAGATTGTAGTCGGGATCTTTGATCTCCAGACTTCTGAAGAAAACATCCGACATGTTGTAGTCGTAGTGCTGTCCTGTATGAATCAGTATGTGCTTGAATCCAGCCTTTCTAAGTTCTTCGCCGACTACTGCCTCTTTTATGAACTGTGGCCTGGCACCCACTATTGTAACTATCTTCATCATTCACTCCTGTGTATCTCAGTAATTTAGCTTACTTAGTCGAACTTCACAGGAACGCCTTCTCTGGCCGAACTGTAAATCCCGAGAATGATCTCTACGGATTTCCTACCTTCTTCTCCGTTGACGAAGGGCTCGCGGTCTTCAATTATAGCCCTGGCGAAGTCTTCAAAGGCTTTTATGTGACCAGAGCCGTAAACCGTTTCTGGATCTGGAAGATTCATGAAAGGGTGTGAATCTTCTCCCTCAAACCTCCAGGTCTGGATTTTATTTACTGCCAGACCGCCGAGAACGACCGTTCCCTTTTCACCAAAAACCGAGAGGGTCTCTTCGAGATTCGTTGGATACACATTTGCCGTTCCTTCGATTATACCAATAGAGCCGTTCTTGAATCTAATAATCGCGGCTCCGAAATCTTCTGTTT
>LVBU01000641.1 GCA_001603185.1 Thermotogales bacterium Thermo_02
AGCTTTCCGTTGAAGGCCTCGACTTCATATTCAAAGGCGGGACATCTCTTATGCTTCTTCTGGGTAACTTCAACAGGTTCTCATTGGATATAGACATACTTCTTCCCTACAAACCCGAGAACCTCGAAGATATATTCAACAAGATATGCAGCAAAGGGATATTCAAAAACTGTTCTGAGGACAAACGCAAGGCCGCTTCAAATGTTCCAAAAGTTCACTATAGCTTTGCGTGGGATTCGATTATTGATGGTACGGAAAGGACGGTTCTTCTCGATATTCTCTTCCAGGAAACGGGTAATAGAGAGTTGTTGAAGATTCCCATTAAGCACAGAGTGATCGAAACTGTTCCGCCCGAGGTACCTGTAAAGGTTCAGAGCGTGGATGCTCTCCTGGGGGACAAGCTCACGGCCTTTGCACCTAACACAACGGGAATACCGTATGATGTTGAAAAAGACATAGAGATAATAAAGCAACTATTTGACCTTGGAATCCTCTTTGATAACCTGGACAACCTCAATTCTGTGCACACCTCATTTACTCAAAACTGCCTGCAGGAACTCTCTTACAGACAACTCCGATTAAGTGAAGAAGAAGTGCTGAACGATTGCTTTGACACTGCCCTTACACTGGTCTACAGGGGGGCTTATAAGGCTGAGAATTTCTCCAGGTTGATGACAGGTATTAGAGGTTTTAGAAACTTTGTTTTCAACAGCAGCTACTCTCAAGAGGATGCTATCCGTAGCGCTGCAAAGGTTATGTATCTTGTTCAGGCTATCCTTAGCGGGAAGGATAAATGTGAGAAATTCGAAACCCCAGAAGATGTAAGAGAGTTAATAATTACGGATCCAAAATGGAGCAAACTGAACAAGATAAAGAAGACAGACCCAGAGGCATTCTTCTACCTTTTCAGTGCTGTGAAACTGCTTGGGGGATAAAGAAGTATCCCTAAATAGAGTATTCCGTAATGACTGCATCGGTCGCCTACCTATGCCGCTAAAGTGGCTTATCTGGCAGCTTGTTTGCTCGGGGGAACCGATGCTCCGTTCAGGTGGTCTAGAGATGAACCCTTAGGAAGGATTACCGATGGGTCGCTTACATTTCTAAACAAATTATCCACGGTGAGCCCTGGGGCCTATGTATACTTCAGCAAAGCTGTAGACCAGATCGGCATACAATGAGTGCCACCGGACTTTATTCAGGACTATTGGAGGGATCGCTAAGTCATACGTCGTAATCTCCACAAAACGGGTTGGATCAAACCCGTCAATCCTAACGAACAATCTATTGTCAAATAGATTTAGAAGGCTCGATATTAAAGCGATAAGCGATAGGATCATAAGGATCGTAGAAAGCGAAACATACTTAATCGACTCTGAACAAAGACATAGGTATAATTATCCGGGAAATTGGGAAATAGGTGCCTGTCAGTACTTCGGCTTGTGTGATTTCTCTCCAAAGTGTTATTATATTTCAGGATTTCTTGAAAACGGAGGCCGACATTGAAAACACTTGTGCGCTCATACTCTGAAGAACAGGGTGACTTCAGAAGAATTGCGAAGTTTATAACCGATAATTATCACCACTTCAGGACCAATTCAACGA
>LVBU01000147.1 GCA_001603185.1 Thermotogales bacterium Thermo_02
CATTAACGTTTCTCAATTCGCCATCTGGTACAAACATCACCTGTACAGTCCCGTTCCCGCGACTACCGGAATTCGCCAGCTTGTTTATCTGAAGATCGTTAAGGCCATCGTTCGATACGGCTTCGGGAAGAAGCTTTCTGACTTCCTGGAAATCGACTTCCTCGATAGTCACTACTATTACTCTGTAAGTCCCTTGATCTTCGTTGTAGTAGAGAGCGTACTTGTTGGTGTCTATGTCCCTTCCAAGGCTCGAAAGCGACTCCGGAGCTTCGTTGTTGACCATTACACTATTCATAAAGGAGTTCGCCAGCGTCTTGAGATTCTGCGCGACTTTGGTGGCCTTCGACTTCTTTATCGCGTTCATCGCGACGGGAGTTATGGTGGCTATCAGCGCGGCTATTACGGCCAGGACTATCAACAGCTCGACAAGTGAAAACCCCTTTTTCTTCATTGACAACACCTCCAAATGATATGCTAATCAAAACGTTTAGACAGTTTTGTGCAATCTCGTGCCAACGCAGATTAAATGCGAGATGCTTTCTCCCAAAGAGAAATAAACTGTAGATTTCCTTTTGTGCAGCCGTAAAGGCATGATATATTACATTTATGTTCTTCAAGGTTGTTTCCTTGGGGACTTCTGATCGTCAATTGAAGGTGAAATCTATGCGTAAGAGTGTGAAGCTGATTTCATTACTGACGGCAGTTGTTGTCCTTACTCTTGGGGGATGCGTGTTGCCGAGATTTACCCACGATACACTTGTCGAAAGAATTATGGCAGGCGCAAGAGAGTATGTGGCACGAAACTATCCCGAACTCAATCTTGATCTGCTAGCCGTCTTCGCTTCTACGGGCGAGGATCCAGAACCCTTTGACAGAGCCGATGATCTGGCATACTGGAGACTGATATTCTCGGACTTTGAGCACTTCAAGAGTGTTGAAACTATTTACTGGAAAGGATCATGGACCTCTACCGTGATCGATAGCGTCTGGGCGGAAGATGCGATCCTCGTCGATCCAATTTTCATACTCTTCGACATTCAGGACGCGATGAACATCATTCGCAATCGCTACTCCGACTTGAAGTATCTCGGAGTGTATTTCCATCTCCGCCTTGATCCGGGCTTTGTACATCCGGAATACAAGTTCCGTATAGAAAGCGGCGGCTTCATGATTTTCAACTCAGTGACAGGGGAATTCGCGTATTCTGATTATTGAAGTCTACCGAAAGACCATGGCTCCTCTTCGCACATTCGGAGGGTCGCGATAGGCCATTAAAGAAGTGTTTTTCGTGCACTGATTTCTTACCCTTAGCATCTGTGCGATACAGAGTATCCT
>LVBU01000148.1 GCA_001603185.1 Thermotogales bacterium Thermo_02
ATAACGTAGTGCTCGAAGCACTCAGGCTAGTCAAATAGGGCTTTAACAAGCCCCCGGCTTTAGCCGTGGGGTATTTGACCAGAATCATCTCTTTCTCAGTTTCGGATTCGAAATCTCATCTATGGCAAAGTTCATCAACGCAAAAGACGTTCCTATCAAAGCGATACAGATCCCGGGAGGAAGAAACCACCACCATGCGCCGGAGAGCAAAGCTCCACTGTTCTGTGCCCAGTAGAGGATCGTGCCCCAGCTGACCACAGAAACGTTTCCCAGGCCCAGAAACTCGAGAGTTGCCTCACCCATAATTGCCGCCATTGTCGATGTGAAAAACGAAGCCATAACCAGCGAGATCATGTTGGGTAGTATCTCTCTAAAGACAATATACACGGGTCTTTCACCCAGATTTCGTGCCACTCTTACGAAATCACGGTTTTTCAAGCTGATTACTTGGGACCTGAGAATTCTGGTTGGCCACGGCCAACTGGTCAGGCCCAGTATCAGTATTATAGGAATAACTCCCTTAACTGTTATATAAGCCGCAATGACTATCATGAGGGGCAGGCTTGGGATTACCAGAAAGACATTGGTGAACAAAGATATTATGTCATCGACTATGCCGCCAAGATAGCCTGCCAGAAGTGCAAGAGTAAGAGCAAGCATGGTAGTGAACAATCCGGTTATGAGCCCTACGGCAAGAGTTATTCGCGTTCCATAAACCATCTGCGAGAAGAGATCTTGACCGGATCTAGAGGTTCCAAGCCAGTGTTCGGAAGAAGGCTTCGCTCCAAGCGGAAGCCTTGTGGTGATCCTTTCATAGGTTGTGACTATTGACTGTTTGAAGAGTCTTCTTTCGGTGTCGGGATCTAGCTGTTGACGTTCCAGAGTCTGCGTCCTTCCTATGTCTTCATCAACTATCGTCGTGACTTCTATCTTGTTTGTCTTTGGATCGTAAGGAGCAATTAATGGCGCGAAGATAGCGACTATTGTGAAGAACAGTAGAATTCCAAGTCCCACAAGAGCTTTCTTGTTTCCTATGAAAAGCCTGAAAATATCTTTGAGCATCACTTACCACCGTCCCGGACGCGAGGGTCTAGGATCAGTATCGCGACATCGGCAATAAAGTTCGCCACGAGAACGGCTACAGAAATGAAGAGGAAGATAGCCTGCATAAGTGGATAGTCCTTGGTTTGAACGGCCTGATAAAGCATAAGTCCCACTCCGGGATATGCGAAGACCATTTCAGTTAATAGCCCACCACCGACGACGAATCCGAGAGACATCGCGAAGCCTGTTATTGAAGGAAGAATTGCGTTTTTGGCAGCATACAATGTCTTTATCCGTCGAAGTGATAACCCCTTGGCCTGAGCTACCGTTATGTAATCCTCGGCAAGTACATTTATCATGTTATTTCTCATAGTCAGTATCCAGGCGCCCATAGAAGAGATAACTATTGTAAGCGCAGGAAGTATCGCATGTTTCAATACCGAAAAGAAGAATTCCCAGGTTCCTCTTTGTAGCTGAGGGGTGTAAGCGCTCCCCAGCGGAAAGAAGGGGATTCTGAAGGCCAACAAGTATATAAGCAGGAGACCGAGCCAGAAGTACGGAAAGGACCTGACGAAAATGAACATGCCTACCGTAAATGATGCCAGTCTTGTGTTCCGCTTCCAGGCAACTCCAATTCCAATAATAGTTCCAATAAAGAAGCTAATGATCGTTGCTGTTCCCATAAGACCAATCGTCCATGGAACCGCCACTTTCAGCACGCCGGAGACCGGTGTAGGAAAACGTGAGATCGAGATTCCAAGATCGCCCTTAATTAGATTAAGCAAGTATTTTCCGTATTGAATAACCATGGAATCGGTCGAATCGACCCCAAAGGCCGCTCTTATTGATTCCAGAGATTCTAGTGGAATACCCTGCATCTTGTCCATCAGATCCTGAGCAGGGTCTCCGGGCATAAACCTTGGAATGAAGAAATTCAGCGTAACGGCAACAAAAAGAGCGAAGAGAAGCAATCCAATCTTTCTAGCAAAGTAAGCCACTACAATCAGAGGATTTTCTGCCGGCAATCAGCCCCAGTTCCTTCCTCTTTCCTCCCCTCCAGAATCTACTAAACAAAGAAAGCTCGCGGACCGTACTGTGCGGTCCGCGAGATCTGTGACTATCGCAGATGAATGGACAACATTATCGGCATCTTGTGCATGCCGGTCGGTCTCGGTTCTGCGTAAGGATTGCTGGCACTGGGCCAGCCGACGAAATTCCTGGTGTTGTACTCGAACCAGACTGGATTGAAGAACATAGGTACTGATGGAAGGTCTCTAAGGAAAAGTTTCAGCACCTCAGCCATTATTCTGTCCTGTTCTTCGGGATCTGTGAGCTGTTTGTACTTGTCCAGAAGAATGTCTATCTCTTCATTCTTGTAGCGCATTCCGTAGTAATTACCCGCACGTTCTCCTATAGGTGCCCAATGCTTGGAGTGAACCCAGTTGTCGAACTGGGAATATGGACTCGTGCCGGTGACAGAGATACCGAAAAGCAACTCATAGTTCCCATTGTACATCATATCGCGGTAGGGTGATGGCCATGCCGCCAGAGTGACTATAGCCTCTATACCGACTTCCTTAAGTTGTCTTGAGACTTCTTCAGCACCCATTATCCAGTCAGTCCAACCGGTAGGTACATAAAGATTCAGAGAGAGAGCCTTGCCGCCTTTCTCGTATATGCCGTTCCTGTTGAGTCTGTATCCGTCTCTTTCTATAAGATACTTCGCGTAGTCGGGATCGTACTCTATACCGTATTCTTCCAGCGCTTCTTCAGCAAGGTGAAGGTAACTGGCCTTAATCCCGGCGATAGATGAAGGAACTGCTCCACTGGCCATTATTCGAGTTATTTCTACAGGGTCGATTGCTGAAGCGATGGCAGCTCTAAGATTGTAGCTGTCGAAAGGCCATTGAAGGTTGTTGAGGTTCAGGAATACCAGATTTCCCTCTGGTAACCAGTACTTGAAATGCTCAGGATCGGCCTTCACGAAGACTTCATCGATATTTGCAATGAAATACCCTGCCCAATCGAATTCTCCTCTGGCAAGTCTCAACGGAGCCTGTTCATTAGTTGTGGTCATTGTAAGAACCTCATCAATGTAGGGTAAAGGCTTTCCGTCCGCGCCGATTTGCCAGTAGTTCGGATTCCTTACAACAAGAAAAGATTGTTCACTGAATGAGCCTTCCTTATAAACAAACGGGCCCGTACCAACTGGGATTTCTTCTCCGATCCAGGTTAGGGGATCATCGACCTTTGACCATATGTGCTCGGGAACTATGAAGACACTCGAGAATCTCTCGATAACTGTGGTATCGATGCTAGTAAACGTGAATGTGACTGTCATTGGCTTCTCTGAGCGGACATCAACTACTCCCGAAGTCCAGAGACTTGCTACGTCGAGCGCTCTATTGTCTTTACCTAGACCAACCGTAAACAAAACGTCCTTTTCAGTGAATGGTTCTCCATCGCTCCACTTAACACCTTCTCTAAGCTTAAAGGTCAGTTCAAGCAGATCTTCAGACCACGTGAAACTTTCAGCAAGCCAGTTCATTGCTCTGCCGGTCTGAGGATTGAAGTAGACTAATGTCTCATAAAAACCTCCAACGGCGATTTCATTGGAATTAGGAGAGAAAGGGTTAAAATTCTTCAGTAGAACTCCCTGTTTCATTGATGTTATTCTTAACGTACCACCTCTCTTCACATCTGCAGCGAGAACTGTTACAGACAACAAGAGCGATATGAGGATCAGGACCAAAAATGCCTTCTTCATCAGATTACTCCTCCTTACGATGATTTTGATGCACTAGTAGGATTATAT
>LVBU01000149.1 GCA_001603185.1 Thermotogales bacterium Thermo_02
CCTTTAGTGTGTTGACCTGTATTCGCCAAAGCAACTCCCTCACTTCTAATCGGTTCAGAAAGATTATACTACACTTGATGTGAACGGCTTCAAATATCGGTCACCAAGTGATCAAAGCTCGCCGCTCAAATACTGTTCGATCTGTTCGGCGATGTCGAGTAATCGTTCGGCCAGTATGGCCTTGTTTTGACACGCTCTCTCAAATCTGAGGTCTGAACTCAACCCTTTGGTTGTTTTGCCGGCTCTTTCAAGCTTTGTGATGGCTAGCAGTAGGTATGCTCCATCGATCAGGTTTCTGATCATACGGGCAGTCCTATCGCTGTTTTCACCGGAGAGATCCTCTTCAATGTCTCTGAAGAGAAAACCTATTGACTCAAGTGTTATCTTGAATGCGAACAGGAGAACGTTTTCCACGGTATCTAGTGGAAAACTATCTAGCTTAGTAAGCTCACTCTTCATGTTTATGGTTGCCAGTTTCGACTCCTCAGGGCCGTTAAGATATCTGTCCAGAGTCGCTTCAGTGATACCGAAGAGCCTTGCTATCTCTTCAATAGTGCGACCCTCGGAGAGGACTCTTCTAAGGTACTCTCTCTTGCTCAAGCTATCACCTCGTCTAGATTATATATCTCTTTCCAGTAACCTTGAAGAGTCAGCGACTCTCGACTGGAGTCTCGAACTGGTGGAAAATGTACTAGACTATCATCAGGAATCTCGAGGACGCTGTACTCGCAAAGTCCGAAAGACTGGAGGAGGTTTTTCGTATGAGAAAGACAATACTGGGTCTGTTTCTTGTCTTTGCAATCATAGTGACGGCTTCAGAGTATTTCTTTGGAATGGGATTCCAGGGTATGGTTTATGTGAGAGTTATGGAAAAAGAGTTTCAGGTCGGTCTGATTCAGGTTAGCTCTCTTTCCAGTGGTGGAATAGACTCGGGAGGACTGATATTCAACGTTCTTAGAGATCGCGGCTTCGCTGTCATATCCAGAGCGTCTCTGACTCAGGTCAATCTGGTAGAGACGTTTCATTGTGAGGCAATAGAAGTAAATCCGGAGAGAGGCGAGGTCTTTGTTGCAGACGGCACTAATGGTGTCAAGATCTTCAGATTCTTCGGACCGAACTTTTACAGGCAGATTCAGACCTTACAGATCAAGGGCTGGACTAACAGTCTCGCATACCGTGATGGATTCCTGCTCGTTGGAACGGAAATCGACGGAATCTTTGTGTTCGCTAGAGAAGCAGACGGTTTTCAAAGTATTCAGCGTCTTTACCCGTCAGGTATAGATAAGCTTGAAGGAGTAGTTACGGTGCACTCTATCGCGGCGACGCCTGAAAGATTCTACGTAGCTGCAGGCAGGCAGGGAGTGATTGCACTTGAAGTCGTTGAAGGTCTTCTTGAAGAGATTGAGATCATTCCGTCGAAGTATGCCCTCGATGTAGACATCAGCGGCAATACTATGGTGGTCGCTGAACCCGTTGACAATAGGATCACACTCTATGATACTCGCAGTCTCGAAAGAATCGGAAGTATCGAGCTGGGAATTCAGCCGATTGAGGTTATGATTACAAGAGACTGGGACGACAACAAAGATTATGTCATTTGCAGATTTGGAGACGGTGTCTCGATATTTGAAACAGACACCTTCCAGGAGTTGTTCAGCCTGAAAGGTGCCTTTTTCGGAATAGTGAAACCAGTGTATGGAGTCGATTAACCCTTCCTTGAAGAGTACAGAGAGGCACCGCTGACAAAGTACTTTGAAAGAGTCAGAAAGAGTATGAGGATTGGAATACTGGCTATAGCCGCTGCTGCCATCATAGCGCCTTCATCGGTGTGTTTTTCGGCAGCGAACTTCACTATGTATAGAGGAATGGTCTTCATCTCTTCACTCTGAGCGATCAGCAGAGGCCAGAGCAGATTGTCCCACTGACTCCGGAAGGTCAGGATCGAGAGAGTCGCGATCGCCGGGGCGCTGTTGGGAAGAATGATCCTCCAGAAAATGCTCAGCTCCCCCGAGCCGTCTATCCTCGCAGCGTCGAGAATCTCGTCGGGAAAAGTGATAAGATACTGTCTCATCAGGAAGATGCCGAACGCATTCGTCAGGAACGGCAGAATAAGTCCCGTATAGGTGTTCTGAATGCGCAGCGATGTGGCGACAAGATACAGCGGTATCATAATGGCCTCAAAGGGAATCATCATGGTCGCCATGATGATCAGAAACACAAGGTTCCTTCCCCTAAAAGGAAACTTTGCCAGGCCGTATCCGGTAAGCGCCGAGATCAGGACTGTGGTAACGCTCACTAAGCCTGCCACTATAAAAGAG
>LVBU01000150.1 GCA_001603185.1 Thermotogales bacterium Thermo_02
GTCCTGTAGAGGTGATAAGAAATGGCTAATATAATAGAATTGAAAGACATCAGGAAGGTTTACGGGACGGTTGTCAAAACCGAGGTACTTCACGGAATCAATTTAAGTTTCGAAGAGGGCTCTTTCAACTCAATCATAGGGCAATCCGGCAGTGGGAAATCTACTCTCATGAATATTATGGGAACACTTGACTTGCCAACGAGTGGAGAGATTACGATCGACGGAAAGAGAACAGACAAAATGACAGGTAACGAACTCGCGAGAGTAAGGAACGAGACAATAGGCTTTATCTTCCAGTTTCACTATCTCTTGCCGGAGTTCACGGCTTTCGAGAATGTTGTTCTACCCTATAGAATAAGCGGACGAACTCCTTCAGCCGAAATAGCAAGCAGGGCGGAAGAGTTGATGGAGTTCGTTCAGATAAAGGCCGTGAGAGACAATCTGGCAACGAACATGTCGGGTGGCCAGCAACAGAGAACGGCAATCGCCAGAGCTCTCATAAACAATCCAAGAGTAATTCTGGCAGATGAACCCACAGGTAACCTCGACTCCGATACTTCCGAGAAGGTATTCAGGCTCATGCGCGATCTGAACTCCAGATACGGCACCACTTTCGTAATAATAACCCATGATAGACGAATTGCGGAAGAAACCGACAGAATTATCGAGGTGAGAGACGGCAACATAGTAAACGATATAAAGAAATGAGGGTGCGAAAGCACCCTCATTTGATGTACTAACTATCGTTGCACTCTATTCTCTGCCGGCTCTTCTTCTCACTGTCGTTTTTTGATCTTCTTTCAGGGGGGCTGTCTGCTCTTTGTCAGTGGATGGATTAGTCTCGGATCTAGTGACATGGTTTTTTTGATCTTCAGCGTTGCTCACCATTCTGCCACCCGTTACTCCCGGCCTTTTCTTCCGATCTCGGAGAGCTTTAAGATCATTGATCTCCTTTTGCCTCTGGCCAAGCGATTCAAGTCTAGATAACAGCTTATGTATGTAATCCTGCTCAGAGTACTTCAGCTCAATGCCGGTCAGATTCCAGTCTGCCTCGAATTTCTTCTTGGCCCTCTCAAGCGATTCCAGATACTCCGTTTTCTTCTTGTCCAGATAGTTTATCTCATCGACGAGTGCTTGCAGCTCGATGTCTTCTTCCTCTATGTCCAGAGCCTCAAGTTTCGCCTTCACCTCCAATTGCTTCGCCTCCAGCTCTCTACACCTTTTCTCATTGTAAGTCTCATTCCTACTTAGTGGCAGTGTCTTGTTTTCGTCTGCTGCCGGTATCGCGGCCGACCCCCTGAGTCTCTTGTTGTCGGTTTCCGGTCTGAGCTTCTTGATATCATTCTCTATCCTTTCAAGCTGGTCGAGTAAAGGCTTCCTCCTGTACTCGAACATCGTGAGCCTGTTTCTGGTGAACGATTTGTACTCTACGTCCTGATGTCTGATAATCATAGCTCTGTTTACCCCCTTCCATTAAGAGATTGTCTTTCGGTCTAATTGAAGAAGCAATAGGGCCTTCCAAAGAGCTCACTATTTATTTCGATTCGGTGAAATCGCATTGCTATAGAGATTATACAGCGGAGGTTCGATCAGGCACTCTCCAGAGCAGCCTGTATTTCGCTAAGTTAGGGCAATTGCCATATGAACCGATTGAGCCCGAGAATCAGATGTCTATCCTCTTCTCCATAAACTCGGAATTGACGCACACTAAATGAGGTCGCACTCTCCTCGTTCCTTTCAATCACAGGCTGATCAGTCAGACCACTTTGCTGATTCCAATTTTACAGGACCTTTACATGACCGATCGGTCATGTACACATTGAAGGCAACCATCTTGTCGTATTATATGACTGAATAGTCATATGACCACGTAGTCATACAGGAGGTGACGAGATTGCCAAAAGAGACCTTTTTCAATCTTCCGGCAGATAAGAGAGAAAGAGTAATCGAAGCCGCGATCGATGAGTTCTCGAACAACGATTATCGACAGGCTAGAATCAACGAGATCGTAAGGGCGGCGGGAATACCCAAGGGGAGCTTCTACCAGTACTTCGAAGACAAGAAGGATCTCTTCAAGTATATAGTAGGTCTTATCTACGAGAAGAAGATGGAAGCAATATCCGGAGTTATGAATTCAGTCGAAGAAATCGATATCTTCCAGATGCTTAGACTGATGGCCGAGGCGGCCATAAAGATGGCCCAGGAAAATCCGAAACTTTCTCTAATAGGCGATAGACTGCTTTCAGATGCCACTCTCCTTAAAGAGATACTCGAAGGCTACAGGCAATCCAGTGACGAGTTCATGGAGACCATTATCGAGAAAGGGATTCAGAGAGGAGATGTGGCTCCATGGATAGAACCTTCCTTTGCCGCAAAGCTAATAACGGCCTTTATGTTGACTCTAGGAGATGCAGTAAGGGAAAAAGGTAGCGGTCAATTGACGGAAGAGGCAAAAAGCAGGTTCTATTCGATGGTAAGAATCATAGAGGATGGCATGAGGAGGAGATAAGATGATGATAGAAGTTAGTGGGCTTTACCATTCATATACAAAGGATGGACAGTATGCTGTAAACGGAGTTTCCTTCAACATCAATGAGGGAGAGATCTTTGGCTTCCTGGGCCCTAATGGAGCTGGAAAATCAACGACACAGAAAATACTAACCGGTCTGCTTCCTTTGCAGCGGGGTTCAGCTAGAATTGACGGAAGAGATGTCAGCAAACCGGATTCGGATTTCTACAATATGATAGGGGTCTCCTTTGAGCAGCCTAACCTCTACAGAAAACTCACCGGTTTCGAAAACCTCGATTACTTCCGTAGGATGTACGATGTACCCACTGAGGATCCAATGAAGCTTCTTAGAATGGTGGGCATCGAGGATGCAGCTTCCAAGAGGGCCGGAGAGTACTCCAAGGGGATGCAACAGAGGTTGGTTTTCGCTCGATCCTTGGTCAACAAGCCAAAGATCTGGTTTCTGGACGAACCTGTTTCGGGACTCGATCCGGCAACTTCTGCGGCTATAAAAGAGATAATCAAGCAGAAGAAGCGTGAAGGAACAACGATTTTTCTTACAACTCACAATATGCACGTGGCTGATGAGCTTTGTGATCGCGTTGCCTTCATCGTAGCGGGCGAGATCTCTCTAATCGACTCTCCACGAAATCTGAAGCTTCAATATGGTGAGAGAATCGTCGATGTCGAATACAAACTGAATGGAACTATCCAGAAAGAAGGCCTTTCGATGATCATGGAAGAAGATAGAAGAAAGCTGAATGATCTCATAAGAGAAGGGTCGATCGAGACTATGCACTCAAAAGAAGCCACTCTCGAAGAGATATTTATAAGGGTTACGGGCAGGGAGTTGAGATAATGAGACTTCTGGCGAACACTATAAAGGAAGTAAAACTGGGCTGGCGTAGCTATTACTTTCTGCTAGTCTTCGGTCTGGCGATCGCCTACTTTCTATTCGTGACCTTTCTGCTTCCGGAGGATGTCTCCACAGGCCCTGACATAGTCTTTCTTAACGCGATGGACGACGGAGAGATGTTCTCAGAGACTCTATTTGAAAGCTCCGCCAGTAACGGGAAGACTCTGGTTGCAGAGAGTAGAACCGAACTCGACAGGACGATGAACAAGCGTTTCAACAGCATCGGTATCGTTCTCAAGGGATCAACATCTTCACCGGTGGTGGAGCTTGTCTTTCAGGGATATGAAAGTCCAGAAGTAAGAGAGCTGCTGAGGCTTTCGATTCTGCAGCTAACCGGAGCGCTCGGGGTACGGGATAATTACGAAATTGACTATCTGGAAGCGAAAGAAACGGAAGGAGAGAAGATTCCGTTCAACAAATCGCTTCTTCCCATACTTCTGATGTCCGAAGCGATCATGATGGGCATGATTCTGGTATTTGCGATGATCTTCAGCGAAAAGTCACAGCAGACTATAAAGGCTTACGGCGTTACCCCGGGAAAGATCTGGGAGTATCTCGGTGCCAAAGTGATCATGCTCACGATTCTGGGCGTTATTTTCACCGCTATTCTTACTCCGCTTGTCGTGGGCACTCAGGCAGATTATCTTCAAGTCTTTCTCATAGTAATTCTGGGAAGTGTCCTCTCGACGTCTGTAGCACTTATTGTCGCGAGTTTCTATGATAACCTTTCGCAGTCTCTGGTACCAATGCTTGCACTGAATCTGATCTTCGGTCTGCCGATGATATCGTTTTTCATCCCGGGCTTTTCGCCGCTGTATCTGCGAATCCTGCCTACTTACCCGATACTCTTTGCGCTGAAGGATGCGCTATTCAGGGGAACAAGTTCAGTTGGGTTTTCGAGTATGTGGCTGATATTGCTGGAGGGTGTAGTCGCCTTCTCAATCGCGGTAAAGGTCTACAAACTCAGAGTTCAGAGAGGCTGAAGGAGGAGATTGTATGAGCATAAAGAAGATATTCAACGTTTTTCGACTTGATCTAGCCAATAGCAAGAGGGATAAGGTAATGATATATACTCTTCTGGCGCCGATCATACTGGCCTTCGTGCTAAAACTTATCTCTCCGGGCTTTCAGAACCTCTCAGTTAATTTTGTTTCGCTCGAAGGCGACACCGAACTCGTCGGGAGGCTCGAACGATACGGCAACGTCGAACTGTCGCCCACTCTCGAAAAGCTTAAGGAGAGAGTACTGGACTCTGGAGACACTATCGGAGTATACCTTAAGGACGGAACTTACTCCCTGCTCATGCAGGGGAATGAGCCCGAAGAGATACAGGCGCTGGCGAAGCTCGTGCTATCTGGCATCCTTTCGGAAGGTATTTCGGGCGTAGAGTTCGAAACTACCGACAACGGCAAAACTCTGCCTCCGATGACACTCTTCGGATTCAGCTTCGTAGTCGTACTATCGTTCACACTCGGTGGGTTTATTATCGGGTTCAATATAATCGACGAAAAGGAAAGCGGAGCGATGAGAGCGCTCATGATCACGCCGATATCCAAAAGCGAGTTTATAGTTGGAAGAAGCATCATAGGAGTTGCGGTCCCTCTGATTCACGCATTACTGGCAGTTCTCGTATTCGCGATAGGCGGTATAGATATCCTGAAACTCATTATCGTCACAATTTCTAGCTCTTTCATCGGCATCGCGATGGGATTCCTTATTGGAGTCATGTCGTCGAATCAGATGAGCGGACTGGCAAATATGAAGATTAGCGTTTTGCTTCTGCTGATGCCTGTAATGCTTGCTTTCGTGCTGCCTGAAAACAGACAGTTCATCTTCTACTGGTCTCCGACTTACTGGTCATTTGCGGCGCTAAGAGACATTCTAAATCAGTCATCCGAATGGGCGACCTTTCTGATCCAGTTGCTATGGATAACACTGACTACCGCAGTGATCTTCATGATTATGAGAGGAAAGATCAAGACAGGGTTGCAGAATTATCAGAGCTGAGGCGGGAGTATCTCCCGCCTCACATCATTGTGAATCAATTGCTAAATAATTTTCTGGGGCAAAAAATAAAATAATCTCTACTAGCAATGTCAGAC
>LVBU01000151.1 GCA_001603185.1 Thermotogales bacterium Thermo_02
CATCCCGGTTCAGGTGAAAGCTCCCGACGGGAAATCGTTCCTGGACAGTGTTGTTGCCATATCTGCAGGGGGAGAACACACGCTGGCCTTAATGAGACAGATCGCTCCAAAGATAGAGGTCCTGTATTCCTGGGGCAACAACAAGTATGGTCAGCTTGGCGACGGTACCTGGAACCACAGCTCATTGCCCGTTCAAGTTGGAGGGAAGCAGGCTCTAAGCGGCATATATTCGATTGCAGCAGGGTATCTTCATTCGGCCGCGGTAATGGATGACGGTACAGTTCGGACCTGGGGAGATAACAACCACGGACAACTCGGAATTGGCGTTTCTGGAGGCCAGAGAAATACGCCCGAAAAGGTAGTTGGACTCGGCGGAAAGGGTGATCTGACAGAAATTGTAGCCGTTGCCACCGGGGGAGGACACACCATAGTACTTCAAAGAGATCCGAAAACGAACATAAATTCGATTCTTGCCTGGGGTTTAAACAAGTCAGGACAGCTAGGCAATAACACTCAAAACAACAGCAACTTTCCCGTCCAGGTAAAGGGTCCAGGTGGCTTCGATTTTCTATTGGGAGCAATAGAAATTGCTGCAGGACACGAGCATTCGAAAGCCTTGACAGATGACCGAATAGTCTATTCATGGGGAAATAATGAGTTCGGTCAGCTTGGAGATGGAAGCTGGACTAGAAGAGAAGCACCGGTTCAGGTAATAAACGGACCTCAGCTTCTTCAAAACATAGTTACTATTGGAGCAGGAGCATTTCATTCGATGGCGGTGAAGCGTATATGGGAGGGCGGATTAGTGTGGACCTGGGGCCTCAACGAAGATGGGCAGCTCGGCGACGGAACGACTTCGACAAGAAATCAGCCTGTCAGAGTCAAAGAATTCTAGCATAATATCTATATCGTCGCGCCAGTTCCACTTCGCGGGCAGTAAGAACAGTGGTAGGTTGTACGTTGTAGGTTGTTGGTAAGAGCCGAGAGAAAGATCGCGAGAGAGTTCTATTAAGAACAGTTGAGAGTGGAGCATGGAGAGTTATGAGAAAGATCGAGACGTTCGCTTCCGCTTCGCTCAAGACAGAGGTAAGGGGTGAGAGGATAGAGGTAAGAAAACCAAGATCTCTTCGCTCTTCCAACCTCTCGCCTCAGGTCTTCGCTCTCGCTCTCAAGAGCACACCCTCCGCCACAGCGTGGTATCATCCCGTAGTGCTCCTATACGGGATCTCGCTCTTCCGCTCTTGCTCTCCAAGGACGGGTCCATGCTCTGGGACGAAAGTCGAAGGACGGTTTTTTTGCTCTTCTCGTTCTTACCAGACTCTAGACTCGAAACCCCAAACCCGGGCTCTCGCCTCGGTGGACGGGCAACGGTGAACGGTTCTTCGCTCTTCCAACCTCTCGCCTCAGGTCTTCGCTCTCGCTCTCAAGAGCACACCCTCCGCCACAGCGTGGTATCATCCCGTAGTGCTCCTATACGGGATCTCGCTCCTTAGAACCGCCAGTCTGCTTACGCAGGCCAGTATCGCTTCGCGATGCCAGTACGACTGCGTCGCGCCAGTTCCGCTTCGCGGGCCCGCTCTTCTGAACGAAGAACAAAGCTCCTAGCTCTGGAACGAAGAACCGCTCTCCCGCTCTTATCGGACGGATGACGGATTTTCGCTCTTCTCTTTCTTACCAGACCCTAGACCCCACAAACCACACCCGTTTCTCCATTCTTCACGGTACAAGTCTCCTGACGCTCTTCACAGATTAGTGAGTGTAAGAGTCTTTGCTCCAGAAGATCTCTCCATTTATGTAAGTTGCCAGCACTTCGATCTCGGATATCTTCTCGGGATCTACCTCTCGAGGATTTTCGCTAAGTATGATCAGGTCGGCGAGCTTTCCGACCTCTATACTGCCGACCTTTTCATCCATGAACAGCTGATAAGCTGCATTTATCGTGTAGCCGCGTATGGCTTCATCGATCGAAATGCGTTCCTCGGGTCCGAGTATCTGCCCGCACACAGTTTTCCTGGTTACTGCCGTCTGAAAACTTTCCAGTGGCTTGTTGGGTGAAGTTGGTCCGTCGAAATGGAAAGAGTAACTGACGTCATACTTCACTGCAGAAGCCACCGGACACCAGCGCTGGCCTCTTTCTTCGCCCACAAGCGTAGGAATCACATCTCCCCAGTACCTCACGTGTGCCATCAAGAAGGTTACAGCCACACCCAGCCTATTTGCCCTTTCCAGCTGATCGTCTCGTATCATGGGAACGTGCTCCAGCCGGATGCGGTGATCGGTAGTCGGGTATTTCTTCAAGCCAGCTTCAATTGCATCCAGAGCCCAGTCGATGGCAAGGTCTCCTTCGGCATGAATACATGCGGAGATTCCTCTTAATAGCATATCGTCTATGAAATCCTGCAATTCTTGCCGGGTCACGTAGGGCTCCTGCATATAGCCTGCCGGAGTATCCATGATTCCAGTGGTTGTATCGTTCACCAGATAAGGCTCATTCATAGATATAGTTCCGGTCCAGGGGCTTCCATCGATGAAAAGCTTTCCGCCAACCATTTTTATCATTTCGCTATCTTCAGGAATCACTATGTTTTTATAGTCCACCGCGTAGCCGCGCAGACGAAGAGTCTTTTGCAACCGCTCT
>LVBU01000152.1 GCA_001603185.1 Thermotogales bacterium Thermo_02
GGAGAGAGCGATGAGAAGCCATTGCACAGGGTAACTTTCACTTATAGTTTCTATATAGGAAAGCATGAAGTCACATTTGAAGAGTACGATGCGTTTTGTGATGCCCTTGGAAGAGATAAGCCCAGTGACTGGAATTGGGGAAGAGCCAGAAATCCGGTGATACTTGTCAGCTGGTGGGATGCAATTGCTTACTGTAACTGGTTGAGCATTTCTGAGGGGTTTCCTGAAGCGTATGACGGAGCCGGCAATTTGCTGGACAAAGACGGAAATCCTACCTCAGATGTTACAAAGGTAACGGGGTACAGGCTGCCCACGGAGGCCGAATGGGAATATGCTGCTAGCGGCGGACCAGCTGGCAATGAATACAGATATTCCGGAAGCGCTACTTCAGACGACGTGGCATGGAGCAATTCAAACTCAAGCGGTAAGACTCACGAGATAGGAACTAAGCTACCAAACGAACAGGGTATATACGATATGAGCGGCAACGTCTGGGAATGGTGTTCGGACTCGTATGAATCATACTCAAGCTTGGAAAGAACAAACCCCTGCAGCAACACTGGCAATCTAAAGGTCGCTCGTGGCGGTAGCTGGAACGACCATTTATCGTACGTGCGTTTAGCAAAGAGAATCGCTATTCCGACTGATTACAAAAACATTGACCTTGGATTCCGTATTGCAAGAACAGTGCAATAGAATATGACTGAAGTATCGCGTGTTATGCGTGACCTTCGACTGGAGGCGAATAGTGTGGGCAGAAAAATGCCTGTGGTTTATTGGGAGATAAACGCGAAAGATGGCGAGGCACTCTCTAAGTTCTATGAGGAAGTTTTCGAATGGGATGCCAAAGTTGACAGCACGGGTTTTCATTCGTTCAAGAGCGGAGATCCAAAGGGAATAAACGGAGGAATATTCACCGGAAAAGGTGTTCTTCCAACTCACAGAGCTCTATGTGTGGAGGTAGATAACATAGAAGAAATAGTAAAACGAATCAAAAACCTTGGACAGGAGATCCTCCAGGGACCTTTCGAATCGGGCGACACTATTCTCGCCTTCTTTCAAGATCCCGAAGGTCATATGATTGGCCTAATACAAAGAAAGTAGCGAGCCTGGATCTTAGTGGTCTCTTTTTCTGGTCTGTTGAGACCGTAAAATAGTAAAGGAAATTTGCAATCATCGTCAATTATCTAGAGTGCTGGATATCTTTAGAATGACATTCAAGACTATAAGATAGAAGGGATATCCGATGAGTATTCTAGCTTCTAACAAAAGATAGAAGGCAATGAGATTTGCATCGCTCATTGCCTTTTTCCTTCTAGAATAATACTACTAAGATAAGCTGATGAAAGCGATCACGGAATACTCTTGGGAAGATTTACGACAACCCCACCAAACGTTGGATCCGGAAAAACTATACTCTCAAGGTTCTTGTAGTTCACAAGTCTTGGTAGAAAGTCAAGCAAGTCCGAAAACCTCTCCGGATGATCGAAGATATTATAGAGTCTTAGCATTATTGTCTCTCCCTGCTCTCCCACAACGATTTCAGTATCGAGCTCCTTGCCAGATGGAGCTATGTTCTCAAGCGTGTCTTCAATACTCTCAATGCTTTCAACCATGTAGTCATACTCTGCTTGATCGAAGGGAATAAACCATTGAGAAGTTAGGTTGTGCTCGCTGGTGTTATCATAGGTATCGTTAAGCAGATCATCTGCCAGCATCATCATGCTGTTTGGCAATTCCATCGCGATATCCCTTATTGACCTAAGCCAGGCAGGACTCTTCACGGGATTTCTGAAAGTAAGGAACGATTGACCGACAAAGGCTTTAACTTCCGAAGCTACAATATCCCCATCTCCGTTAGAGTCAATGAAATCCAGATCTGGAGGCTGCTGCCCCCCGAAAACAGACTCTATTAGGTCTATTAGCTCTTCTGATGGTTCAAGGTTGTATATAGTTAACGCTCTGTATTCTGCAAGCATACCACCGACAAGAATTCTAAGAATGGCTACTTCGCCTTCATCAATGATCAGATAGTCATTGTCGTCAAAGACAAAAAGGAAATCCTCGGGATACTCGCCCTGAGCTACCTTTGACCAGAAGTCGAAATCAAAAACGGCATCTCCGCCTTCCGGATCGACAGTTGCGGAAACCAGAGAGTTACCCTTATAAGTCATGCCGCCATAAATCAGATCGGTGTATAATCTGAAACTCTCAATGTATTCGCGATCTGTGTCTCTACTTACCACCCTTATCCGTAGTTCGCTATCGCTTTCAATGATCCCGTCTCTGTCCCAATCAAAAGCGTTTGGAAAGAACTTTATCAGGATATTCATTTCGTCATCGAGAACGAGAAGATCATCCCAGATCTCTTGAATGCGATTGGCTTGAGCCTCGATTAGGTTCTGAATATCGGCTATCTCCCCCGCAATTTCGTAAAGTGATTTGCCGATATTGGCAAGGCTAAATTGAGCCGTTTCGAAGGCTCTCTCCGTATTCCTGAAAGCCAATACCGTCCTTACCTTCAGATTCAGCAGCCCTGCTCTCAAATTGATGGCGGTATCGCGTATGAAATCTGTAACTGAGCCGGATTCTGAAAGAAGATTCTGGAAGACCAGCTTTTTTCCGGTATTCGAGAGTCTGGGAATCTCTATGAGTTCCAGGTTCGAGTTGTACATATCTACAAGATTCAAGATCTCTGGAACCGCCCTCATTACTCCCCTAACAGCGTGCCCTTGCTTGTCGTTCGGATTCCTTTTCAGAAAAGACTCGATATTCTCCATCATTTCATTGGAACTGTCGCCAGTAAACTCAATTTCTACTTTCTGACCGTGTGGAAGAGACAAGACATTTACTTTGAACTGGGCAGTTCCTCTCTTCTTGCCGTCAATTGCGTTTATCCTGACCGTATAAGGACTGTTATTACAATCGCCTGGCAGTGTTGATAACACGTATGATCCTCCGTCAATTTTGCCAGGACCACTTGCGATGGAAAAGGAAGGATTTCCTAAAGAATCCTCTTTAACGAATCCCACCAGATTTAGTACAAGCTCATCGCCTTCAGTTAGCTGCTGATCTACGATCTCCAGCTTAATGGGTTCGGTCCTGATACAACCGGTCATGATCAATGTAGCAACAAACAGCACCAAAAGCAGGATCTTTCTTTTCACAACTTCACCTCCGACTAATAAGATTTTGTGCCGAAACTTCAGAACCTGGAGAAACATTTTTATGAAAGCAATAGCCTGAATGGTCCGTTACTCTGGTCAATAATGGAAAACTGCTTATATTGTCTAATTTGTATACTTT
>LVBU01000153.1 GCA_001603185.1 Thermotogales bacterium Thermo_02
GCGCTCTTGCAGAAGAGTACGGTTACCGAGAATCCTGTAATCTCGGTGAGTGTATAACTCTGGCAGACGGTAAGGAAGCCTGGATGTTCGAGATCTACGGTGTCGGTCCTCTCTGGAAACCGGGAGACGGCCCCGGAGCAGTATGGGCAGCTCAGCGTGTTCCGGACGATCACATCTCCATGAACGGTAACTCCAGTATGATCGGAGAAATTGATCCTGCTACAAACAGACCGCCGAACGTTGACGAAGACCACTTCCTGATCTGCGACAACTATCTAGACACCGCTATCGAACTGGGCCTTTACGACCCGGCGAGCGGCGAACCGTTTGTCTGGAAGTATGTCTACGGCAACATGAAGGGCAGATGGAATCCGAGACTCTGGAGAGTCTTTGACACATTCAACCCGTCAGGCAACTGGCCATACGACAAGACCGACGACTACCCGTTCTCTGTCAAGCCAGACAATCTGGTATCTGTCTATGATGTAATAGATATCTACCGCGATGTCATGGCTGGCACACCACACGATATGGAAGCAAATGAAGCCTGGCTGTACACCAACACCAGGGGCGAAACGGTCAAGAGTGGACTTGCTTCTCCTCAGCCTGGAGCGGAGTTCAGAAATCTGCTCGGTATTCCCAGCGTAAGGAACATAGCAGTCCAGAGTACCAGTTCCTTCTTCATCAACCAGACCAGAGACTGGCTACCACCGGAAATAGGTGCTGTTGTCTGGTTTGGACTCGGCAACTCCCACAAGGCAGTTGTCGTTCCTCTATACTGTGCAAACACAAGTGTTCCAGAGTCATGGAAGATCGTAAACAGAAGCGATCCAAAGATCGACAGAAACGCCGCATTCTGGGCATTCTACACTGTGGATAGAGTCTCGGGCGTCAGGTACCAGGTAATGATGCCGTTCGTCGAAGCAGTCAGGAAGCCTCTGCAGGAGAGAATCTACAGAATGCAGGCAGCGGTTGAAGCTACGGCTCTTGCTCTGTACGAGGTCGATCGTGACCTGGCCGTAGAGTACCTAACCCAGTACACATCCTCTTTGATGCTCGAAGTCGAAGCCGCATACTGGGAACTTCTCGATACGCTGTTACTGAAGTTACCTTAATAACGTGTAAGTAGTAAGTCATTTTCGGGCCGGTTACGGCCGGCCCTATCTTTCAAAAGGGGAGTGAATTTTTTGAGACGTGTATTGTTTGTTATCCTGATCCTTGTTCTTGGTTACGGAGTCACCGCAATCGCCTGTACATCAATTATGGTGGGAAAGGCTGCTTCTGTCGATGGTTCGACAATGACGACACATACCTGTGACGGAAGCTACGACGCCAGGATCCAGATTATTCCCGGTGGCGTATATGCTGAAGGTGAGACTACCAGTGTTTACAAAGGCCTATGCCAGGCAGGCATACCGGGCAGAACTGTCACTTACGTTGGAGAGATCCCGCAGGCACCGGTTACTTACACCTACTTCCACATCGGTTACCCGTTCATGAATGAGAACCAGGTAATAATGGGAGAAACAACGTGGAGCGGAAAGAGAGAACTCAGAAACGCTCAGGGCTGGATGACGATCGAGCAGCTGCAGGTATTCGGACTCCAGAGAGCGACCACCGCCAGAGAGGCCATTCAGATAATGGGCGAACTCGCCGAAAAGTACGGTTACGGCGACGGCGGTGAAGGACTCACAATAATCGACGGAGAAGAAGCATGGCTGTTTGAAATTGCCGGACCCGGCCCCTTCTGGTCACCCGGAAGCGACGAACCCGGAGCGGTATGGGTAGCCCAGAGAATTCCCGACGACCACATTCTCGTACACGCCAACAGATCGAGAATCGGAGAGATTGATCTCGAGAACACCGAGTACTTCATGGCATCTTCTAACGTTCATTCGCTGGCCGTAGAACTTGGCTTCTGGGACCCTGACAGCGGAAATCCGTTCGTATTCTACGACGCATATTGTGGGAAGATCGCGTTCTACAACACTCGCCGCGAGTGGAGAGTATATGACCTCCTGGCTCCTTCTCTGGGTCTGGACCCATGGGCAGAGAGATACCCGCTCTCTGTGAAGCCTGATAATCCTGTATCGGTCCATGATCTGATGATGGCCAAGCGCGACTACTACGAAGGCACAGAATTCGATCTGACCGTCGGAATGGCCGCAGGTCCTTTCGGCAATCCTAACAGGTACGCAACACCCGCAAGTGTAAGACCTGCAGGTGTAAACTATGACGGCTGGGAAAGAGCTATCTCCATGTTCAGATGTTCCTACGTTTTCGTTGGACAGGCAAGAAGCTGGATGCCGGCAGCCATCGGTGGCGTGCTATGGTTTGGAGAAGACGCACCGCACTCGACAGTTTATATTCCATTCTACGCAGGTATCACAAGCGTCCCGACATCGTTCAGCCAGGGCGCACGAAATTACTTCGACAGGACCTCTGCATGGTGGGCATTCAACCACGTATCCAACCTGGTTGATCTCAAGTTCTCTTATGCCATTCCGATAGTCAAGGCGGAATACGAGAAGTTTGAGAGCGAATTCCTCGCCAATCAGCCAAGTATTGAAAAGGCCGCTCTGGTTCTTTACGAAGACAACCCGGCTCTTGCCATCGACTTCCTCACAAACTACTGCAACACGATCGCCAACAGAGTTGTCGACAGATGGTGGAAGCTCGCCGACGAACTGATATACACACTCAATGACGGCTACTTCAACGGAAGCAGCGTTGGATACCCGACATGGTGGCTCGAAGAGGTCGGCTACGGAGACACAACAAGAAGATAGTCTTAAGCCACAAACAGTTAGATGCAATTTTTAGGGGGCGGAGCAATCCGCCCCTTAATCATTGGGAAGAGCGGGAAGAACCGTGTTTGGTGATTAGTGGATGGCAAAGAATGGGTCTGGGGTTTCGTAAGAACGAGAAGAGCAAAAAACGTCCTCCGTCCGCTGTCCTCCGAAAAGATCATGAAAAGCGGAAGATACGTCCTTCGTCCTTCGTCCAAGATCGTGGACCCGTCCTTGGTAAAGACCTGAGGTCGGAGGCCGGTAAGAGGTCGGAAGAGCGTAAAGAGACGTTCACCGTTCACCGTCCTCCGAGAAGGCCATGAAAAGCTGAAGAGCCGTCCATCGTCCTTCGTCCCGGAGCATGAACCCGTCCTTGGAGAGCAAAAGAGCGGTTCCGGCGCGTTGCGCCCAAGTTCTTCGTTCCGACGCTGCGCGTCCACGTTCTTGGTTAAGGACCACGAGATGAGGAGAGAAGACGAGACCGAGGAGAAAATTCTCGTTCTCTCGTGAGCGAAGCGAACGTCTCTCTCGGGTTTCTTACCTCTGTTCCACTCGGAACTCTCGACAATGCTCTTTCTCCGCTCTTACCAGCAACCTACAACGAGCAACGTACAGCGGTTCTCAAGAGCCTACACGCCCCACCGCAAGCGGTCCCCCCCGCTCAAGCGGGGATTAAGATCAAGAGCGGAAGAGCGAAGAGATCATCGAGAGTGCGAGAC
This sequence comes from Thermotogales bacterium Thermo_02, assembly GCA_001603185.1. Lineage (GTDB taxonomy): Bacteria > Thermotogota > Thermotogae > Petrotogales > Kosmotogaceae > Mesotoga. The sequence goes on from LVBU01000153.1 coordinate 3,509, forward strand.
GCGAAAATCGGGGACAGACGTCAGGAACCCGTCAGTCCCCATTTTCACGAGAAGGAGATCTTGGTTTTCTTACCTCTATCCTCTCACCCCTTACCTCTGATCCACCTCGTGAGCGGAAGCGAACGTCTCGATCTTTCTCATAACTCTCCATGCTCCACTCTCCACGGTTCTTAGAACTCTCGATACGTTCTTTCTTTCGGCGTCTCTTACCAACAACCCACAACGAGCAACGTACAACGGCTCTTACTGCCCACGAAGTGGTACTGGCCGCCGAAGGCGACTGGCCTGCGTAAGCAGACTGGCTACTCTTAGGTTTTTTCTTTATTAATAAAGAAGAGTTGCTTTTTTTCTCAATTCTAATTAGAATAGAGAGGTAGTCATCAGTCTAGCTTTCGACTACGGGTCTCTCCAATACTCAAATCATACAGAGATTTTCAGGTGGTGGCTTAGTGTCAAGGAAAGGGAGTGGAGCGCTGAGTGTTGCTCAGTCTATTCGCAAGAAGAACAGATATAGGTTTTTGACGACTGCCGGTCTGTCGACGGGAGTTCTCTCTGTTCTGTTCATAGTGCTCTCGAATTTGCTGTCGAAGGAATTGCTTGCGGATTCCGATACTATAAAGTATCTCTTCTACTCAGGAATTGCGCTCGGACCATTGTCGTGTATTATATATCTCTTTGCCCAGATAGCCGCGATAGATGTCGGCAGATCGAACTGGCACTATGTTCTCGGCTTGCTGGCTTCTTTACAGGCTATGATTTCTCTGGTGTTTGCCAGAGATATTCTGCTCATAGACGCTTCATCAAGGCTCTCTCCACAAACCCCTCAATGGTCATCACTGGTTCTGTGGATCATGCTCGGCTTTTCACTTATCTGCACGTTGATTTTCGCGCTCTTCTCAAGGAAGAAGATATGAATCGGTAATCTCTCCAAAAATCAGCGAATGGTACGAGTGATCTCCATAGAAAGTGCTTGAGATACTCTCGTTCAGAGAGAATGGTGTTAAAGCTTCCCTGGAGATGACCCTGCATTCAAGAACTTTGTCGGCCTCTTTGACAACGACTACCGAGGTTGTGACTCCTTCGATTGGCGTGAGACCGGTCTCTCTGAATTTGTCGATATACTTTCCGCTGCGTGTTCCACAGAAGTTCAGAGCGTCCTGCCACTCTTGCGACATGAAGTTCACTGAGAAAACGTCGGTCCGCCTGAAGAAGTCGTGTGTGTATCTGCTGGGCCTTATCATTGCAATGAAGACCGGTCGATTCCATGTGTAGCCCAGAAAGCCCCAGGCGACGGTCATAAGGTTCATCTCGACGCCGTCGGAGACACCTATCAGCACACGACCGCTTTTTAAACTCTCCAGCAGTTCAAGGGCGTGATCTGGAAATTTGAATTCTGTCATAGAAAAATTACCTCCCATAGAAAAACGATGGGGTTGCCCCCATCGTCAGATCTTCTCAAGCTGTTCTCTTATCTCGCTATAGTTTGGTTCGATCTTTGGATCATCAGAGACCCATGAGTAGCTGATCTTGCCTTCTTTGTCAAGGATAAAGACAGCTCTCTTCGAAACCGTGAGTCCCTTTACGCCTGCGAAATCCTCGTGGACTCCTCCATAAAACCGCGATACTTCGCCACCAAGATCGGAAAGCAGCGGAAAGGAAAGTGAGTTCTGGTCCTTGAATGCCCTGTTGGCGAAAGGGCCGTCGACGCTTATGCCCAATATCTGAGCATCGAGCCTTTCGAAGTTCGCCAGAGAGTCTCTGAAAGTACAGAGTTCTTTCTGACAGACGCTCGTGAAAGCGCCGGGATAGAATACCAGTACTACCTTCTTACCGAAATATGAGTTCAATCTATAGGCTTGTAAATCCGTCCCAAAGAGAGAAAAGTCAACTGCTTTTTCGCCTTTAAGCAACATATTCTACACCTCCAAATACCGTCTATATTTGTCTACGTTAATTCTAGCAGATTTGAGGGGGATTCTCGAAGAATAAGAAACACCATGCATCCTTCTTCGACAGTGACAACCTGGCCGTACTTACCATCCAGCTCAGACTGAGCGCTCCTGCGGCACACGAGATTGCCCACTTATGGCTGCTTCCTCCCGGACCTGACCAGATTCGCGAGTTCCCGTTGCGCAGGACTCAATCCTCAACACCTTCAGATAAACCGACACCAAACTGACAAAAGCCTGGGAAGGCATTCAGCCCCGCATATGGCGGATTTCGGGTACAGGGAACCGCCAGCTCCCCGCTTAGCATGGTGTAAGTACATTATATCTTCTGCAGGGCCAGCTTTCAAGTGCCCGTCAATTATTGAGCCTGGTGAACTCAAATCCCAGAGCGATAAGGCTTTTACCGGAGTAGCTTCCGGCCGTTCCCGGAAGAATTATCTTCGAGATACCTGTCTTCTCAAGAGCGTTCAGTGTCGCGTCATCTAGATCGACATTTGAAGCGAGTGTCGCGCCAGAAAGATTATAGCTCGAGTAGTCTAACTCACGGAATTCTCGATAGCTAAGCCCGCTCTTCAACAGAAGACTCTCCCCGTCTCTGAATGCAGAGATATTGTTCGCGCGGTTAACTCTGCTGCAGTAAACGGCCAGTTTCCCGTCAGGTTCGAGATCAATGGTTCTCATTCTGAAAGCGGCTTCTCTCACGAAGTAGTTGCCGAATCCGGAGTAAGTCTCGTGAGATAGCTCTACGGCCGCTCTCTCGGGAACGGTTAGAATCATTATATCCCTCTCTCTGGCCAGCTTGATCGCGTCGCGATCGAAGACACCGCAGAAAGACTCTATACCCTTATCACTTAGCTTCCTGATAGTATCTTCCCCGATGGTGAATGTCGATGCAAACATAGTATCGGGACCGCCGTAATCGATGTCTTCAAGCGAGGTAGAGGAAGACACCTTCACTATCTTTCCCTTGTCGAGAAAGACGGATATATTGTCGCTGTAATAATATAGCTCCATGAAGACATTCGTATTTCTCAGCTGCGACTTCTTCAGGCCGACCGCTGGATTTGCTATCTGTACTTCGTCTAGCAGGCCCGGTTCAGTCGATATCTTCATAAGGCTCGCCTTCTGAGACGGGTTGTCTCCGTAGAGTAGGGGCATTATGTACTCCATGATTGTATAGTCGTACTTCTCCGAGGCGAAGATTTGAGAGAGGGCCTTGTGGACGGAGGCTGTATAAAGCATTACATCGTGGATTGCCTTCAGGGCGTATCTTCTTCTTTTTAAGAGAAGGACGTCTCCGCAGTATTCGAGGCTTTCGATTACTTCGTCGTAGTCCTCGATCTCGGAGATAACTACAACATCGCGGTGGTTCTTGGCGGCGGCCATGAGCAGTGCCGGTCCGCTTATGTCTATCTCTTTGGAAAGATTCGACTCTTCGGGCGACTCATCTACCGACATTTCGAAAGGCTTCAGATTGACAACCACAAGATCGAAGGGCTGAATATCGTGCTCTTTCATCTCTTTCTGATGGTTTTTCGAGTCCTGTATCGCGAGAATTCCACCCATAACTTTCGGATGAATGGATTTCAGCCTGCCATCGAAAATCGACGGGAAGCCGCTATAGTCTGCGACCTTTACCGCGGGAACTCCGTAAGACTGAAGATATTCGGCCGTGTGGTCGGTCGCCACTATCTCTGTACCGTATCTGGTGAGAAAGAGCGCCAGCTTCTCTATATTTGTCTTATCGTGAACGCTTATGAATGCGCGTTTAATATTCATCGATACACCTCCACTCAAATAGTCTACATTATTTTCCTTTCAAAACCTTCACATTTGCTTCTCCGGAAGTAATCTTCCAGCGAATATACTCGGTTATCCAATACCCACTGGGCCGGGTAGAAAAAAGGGGGAGTTATGACAAAAGAAGAGTTGATTCAGGAGGTCGAAGAAGGAACGCTGAAATTCGTCAGGCTTCAAATCACCGATATAAACGGTATGCTGAAGAATGTCGAGGTTCCGGCAAAAATGCTGCCACAGATTCTGGAGAGAGGCGCGATGTTCGATGGTTCTTCAATCGATGGATTTGTTCGTATCGAGGAATCGGATATGTATCTTAAACCAGATCTATCGACTTTGGCATCTCTTCCCTGGGATGGAAACCAGGGCAAGACAATCAGACTGATCTGCGATGTCTGCAAGCCCGACTGTTCTCCATTCGAGGGAGATCCAAGGTATGTTCTTAAGAGAGTCATCGAAAAGGCTGCAGAGAAGGGATTTGAGGCCTTCGCCGGGCCCGAACCCGAGTTCTTCATGGTGAAGAAAGAGAAAAACTTCGTCAGAGGAGACACGAGATTTCTCGACACTGGAAGTTACTTCGATCTTCTACCCGTAGACGGCGGCGAAGAAGTTCGTAAGAAGATCGTGCTCTCTTTGCAGGAGATGGGTTTTGAAGTCGAAGCGGCGCACCACGAGGTGGCACCCTCCCAGCACGAGATAGACTTCAAGTACACGGACATTCTGAAGACGGCCGACAACATCCAGACCTTCAAATGGGTTGTAAAGACTATGGCTATCATGAATGGAATGCACGCGACTTTCATGCCAAAGCCCTTTCAGGGAGTCAACGGTTCGGGGATGCACATTCACCTGAGCCTTTTCAGAGACGGACAGAACGCCTTTTATGACAGCGCCAGCGAGCACGGACTCAGCGAAGTGGCCCTGAGTTTCATCGGCGGTCTCATAGCCCACGCCCGCGAAATCACGGCGATCACGAATCCCACTGTCAACAGCTACAAACGCCTTCTTCCCGGTTATGAAGCGCCCGTAAATATATCGTGGGCACTGGGAAACAGGAGCGCAATGATAAGAATCCCGAGCGCGAGGGGCGAGGCTACACGACTCGAGTTCAGAAGTCCCGATCCTACATGCAACCCTTATCTGGCGCTGGCATTGACTCTCGCCGCCGGACTGGACGGCATAGAGAAGAAGATTGTCCCACCCAATCCCGTGGGCGAGAACATATTCAATATGAAAGGTTCTAGAAAGAAGCAACTGATGATAGAAAACCTTCCGCAGAGTCTCTGGCACGCACTCGAAAGTACCAGGGAGAGCGAACTGGTGAAGAACACTCTTGGTGAGCACGTCTTCAGTACGTTTGTCAGATCTAAAGAGAGCGAGTGGAACGAGTACACGGCTTCAGTAACAGACTGGGAAGTAGAGAAATACATGGAGCTTTACTGAGATAAAAGAAGCGCCCGAATTCAACGGGCGCTTCCCTTTTTATCTTTTGTCTCCAAAATGCGTCAGTGACCACAGCTCGAACAGCTGCCTCCCGAACACGAACCACAACTCTCCGATCCGCTGGAACAGCCGTAACTCGAGATGTTGGTTATCTGCTTCACGAGGCTTCCCCCACAGCTTCCACAGGGAGGTACTTGCGAATTCATCTTCAAGAGAAGGCTATCTTCCCTTCCACAGTCACTGCAGACAAATCTATATAACGGCAAACTTGAACACCTCCAGATCTATTCGGAAGCGACATCGACTTCAGAGATAACGACCGATGGAGACATGACCTTGAAGATAGAAGGCATGCTATCGCTTCCGACCGCTTCGATACTATTATAAACCTTCAAAATGCTTGAGGAAACAGTGAACTGCTCGATCGGGTTAACGATCTCCCCGTTTTTCACCAGGAAACCGCTGGCTCCAAGCGAGAATTCGCCCGACACCGGATTGGCACCTGAATGGAGTCCCGTAAGATCAGTGACTACTATACCGTCTCCAAGTTCCTTTAAGAGTTCCTGAAAGTCCTTCTTGCCCGGTTTGATCACAGTGTTTATGGTGGAGATAGACGGTTTCGATCTGTAGTTAGGCTTTATTGCATTTCCCGTAGATTCTCTTCCGTCCTTAGCCGCCGTTTTCAAATCGTACAGGAAGGTCTTCAGCACTCCGTTCTCGACAAGCCCCTTGACTTTCGTCGGGACTCCTTCATCGTCAAAGGGCCTGCTGCCGGGACTGGAGGGCAAAAACGGGTCGTCATATACGCTCAGGTGTTCGGAAGCAATTTTCGTACCCTCTTTTCCGGCGAGTATCGAAAGTCCTTTATGGACATACTCTGCCGAATACATACTTGTGAAAGTACCGAAGAACTGACCAAAGACGTCGTTTCTCAATAACACCCGGTACTTTCCGCTCTTTACCTTTCCAGCACCGAGCTGTTCAACCGCTCTTTTCGAAGCCTCTCTGCCCAGGGTCAAAACGTCAATGTCGTCGGGTTTTCTGGCGACTGCGAAGGTGAAGCCGGTCTTCTTGGAATTCCCTTCTCCGGCCAAACTTACGATTACGGCATATCCTCCGTCGGCCCTGTAATGTCTCTCGAGACCGAGCGTATTGACAATG
>LVBU01000154.1 GCA_001603185.1 Thermotogales bacterium Thermo_02
GTCTCGTCTCTGGTAAGCCCCTGAGAAACCGCCCACTCGATTATCGTCTTTATATCCTTCAAAAAAAGTCTCCTATAGTGTAGTTCAACTTCTCCCCCAATATAATTATACGATAAGATTTTGACAGAGTGTTTCCCGTATTTGCCACCCTGTCGGGTACTGATAGACTTAGAGTAAGAAAACAGCTTCAAGCTGCTTCTATGTGATTTTTACCAAAAAAACAATTATTTGATGGTCGGTAATGCCGGCCAGATTCTTTTACTGTTCTATGGAGGTGTGGTAATGTCGAGTGGTTCCAGATTCAACAGGGGACTTATCGGAAAGGCTAATCCCTTGTTTTCTATGATCCGAACAACAGTTGAGACCGCCTTTTACGGAAACAACGTGACTTCTATTATCTCTCCCTGCGAGGCCTACAAGCTGGCAAAGGCGTCTCCAGGCACCGTGGTCACCGATATGCCTGTATTCAAGCCCGAGAAGATTGGCCTGGAGCCTGATTCGAAGGTTCTGTTGTTCAATGATGGTGCCGTCACGGGCAGATGCGCTTCGGCAAGAAGGATTCTGGGCGAGCCAGGAGTAAACGAAGCCGAGTACGCGTCAAAGATCAGGGAGGCAATCTACAACACACGAAAAAAGAAGATGTACCACGCTCAGGCCTATATAGGACTTAATAGTGATTTCATGGTAAAAGCCCATTTGCTGCTCCCGCAGGATCATGAAAACATACTCTATAACTGGCTGCTGAACTTTCAGTTCATGAATGAGCACTACAATGAGATGCACGAGAATTCGGCTAAATGCGAAAGGGAAGGTGAGATATTCGTCTTCTCCGATCCCGACTGGCAGCATCCCGATCACCCGCTGGGTCTCTCATTCTTCGATCCGGAGCACAACTGTGCCGCAATACTTGGAATGCGCTACTTTGGAGAGTTCAAGAAAGGGACTCTGACACTGGCCTGGGGATGCGCTAACAGAAACGGATTTGCGGCCTGCCACGGAGGGCAGAAGAGATACAATCTTCCCGACAGGAAGTACGTTGTCGGCTTCTTCGGTCTCTCCGGCTCGGGAAAATCAACCCTGACACATGCAAAGCATAACGGCAAGTACGATGTTACCATACTTCACGACGATGCCTTCGTGATATCTTCAAAGGATGGCTCGTCGGTCGCTCTCGAACCCTCTTACTTCGATAAGACATCAGACTATCCTTTATGCAGCGAAGACAACAAATACCTGCTATCCGTACAGAACGTGGGGGCAACTCAGGATGAAAACGGAAACATCGTCATAGTAACCGAAGATATAAGAAACGGGAATGGCAGAGCCATAAAATCGAGATTGTGGTCGCCAAATCGTGTCGACAAATTTCAAGAACCGGTAGATACTATCATCTGGCTGATGAAGGATCCGTCGATTCCTCCAGTCGTAAAGGTCAACAGCCCGATCCTCGCCTCTACAATGGGTGCGACTCTCGCAACGAAGAGAACATCGGCCGAGAGACTCGCTCCGGGAGTAAATCCCGATGCTCTTGTCATTGAACCGTATGCAAACCCTTTCAGGACATATCCGCTGGCAAATGACTACACCCGATTTCTAGAGCTATTCGAAAAGAGGAACATAGATTGCTACATCTTCAACACAGGACACTTTCTCGATAAGAAAATACCTAAAGAGCTAACACTAAAAATCCTCGAGAGCATCGTCGAAGGAGAAGCGATGTTCCAGAAATGGCAGCCCTTCGATGACCTGGAAGTGCTTGAAATCGACGGATTCTCTCCTGATATCACAGACGATGATTACAGAAAGTTACTTAGAGACAGATTTGTGGACAGATTGAACTTCATCAAGTCCAGAGCAAGTGAGAAGGGTGGATACGATGCACTCCCCTCAGATGCCGCTGATGCGCTCGCAAGTCTAATTGAACGGCTTAAATAGATAGATTTACCAGTGGTTTGGCCGCCTTACGGCGGCTCTTTTTTTGTAGCGCCTTCGTAAAAAAGGGACAGACTCCATTTTTTCAAGAGACGTCCTTGGCATGGAGGGACATCCCGCCGCCAGTCTGCTTGCGCAGGCCAGTTCCGCTCCGCGGGGCGGGATACCGAGGAACGATATCCCGTATAAGAGCACTACGGGATGACACCAAAAA
>LVBU01000155.1 GCA_001603185.1 Thermotogales bacterium Thermo_02
GCCATCTACAACAACGAAGCGCGCGAACCACCAGCTTTTTTCCAGACCATCGAAAAGAATTACATCGGCATTTTTATTTTTCTTTGAAATGTAATTTGCAACAGATTTTGCCGGTGCAAGGTGCCCGCCGCCTGTTCTTAAATAAACGAATAAATATTTTTGTTGTGGTGAGTTCATTTAAATCACCTCAGCACGGGCGATTGTTCATGCGTCATTTTGCCGGTATTAAGCAATTCAAGAATTTTATAAGTGCCGAGCTTTCTTGCTTTTAAAAATCCCGACCAGGCGGCTTCAGCAAAAATTCCTTTTTTTAGATAATCGAAAATCCATTGGTTAGAAAAGTCAGGATTTTCCTGACGAATGCCCGCTTGAATTTCGTACAGCCATTTGCGGTTGAATTTTTCCTGCGAGCCGATTGGCGGTGTCATAATAATTGGAATTCCGAGCGCGGTATAAAATGAAAGCTCGCTTGGCTTTGTCCACAATAAATCTGTATCGGCCAACGCGGCGTTAAATTTATCGAAATATTCATACATTGAATTTGAGTAAATGATTTCGATGTTGGGATTGCCAGGCGCGATTTTATTTATCACATCAATGAAATAATCTCTAACATTTTCTTTTGTGCCGGCGACTAAATTTAATTTTACAGCTTCGCGGTCGATTTCATTTTTTAAGCTGTTCGCTATCCTTCCGCCAATTTCTTTAAGCGCGCCCGCGCCGCCAACGGCGTATGTTATTGTTAATTTGTCGTCGGCAATCTTTGCGCAGTTTTCTTTACCTAAAAAATGCTCAACGCTAACACCATGTCTCTGCCAAAATTTTTCATGGGGATCCAAGCGCCGTAATCTTTTACCAAGACTTTGTTTCAGCACATTTAATTTCTCGTCGCCCAATAATTCAATGGGCAGAGGAAATCCGGTGATAAAAATGCGTTCTTCGGGAACGCCGTATGCTTTCAATCTTTGAGCTGCTTTACCGCACGGAGCGAAATAGTGAATTGAACTATCCCATGGTTCTTTTGCGACCCACACACGATTTAAATCTGCGTCGCAGATTATGCAATACACATTATGAAATCCTTTCATGTCCGCGGCGATTGCCGAAGCGTAAAAAGAAGTAACGATCGGGAGATTTTTAGTGCCAACTTTGTCGAGCATTACAGAGCACAATCCCTTTTTAATGCTCGATTGTAAAAGATCAACTTGAAATGTTGAGCTCGAAAGATTGCGCATCGGGTAGTACGATGGAATATGTAGGAATGTATCGAGTAGTGAAAAAATTGCTTTGCCGATAAACGGAATGCCGCGGGCTCGTGATAAAAATTCATAAGCGCCCAAAACACGCTTCCAAAGTTTCTCTTCATTTTTGGATGCGGCTTGTCCGTAACCAACAGTTAAAATTTTTTCTTCTGCAATATCGCGCAGGGGATAAACGGCGCGCTGATGTCCGTAACCCATAGTAGCCGATACTACCCAAGCTTTTTGATCATTCATCCTTTGTTTGCTTTAAATTTCTTTTGCGGTCGTAAATTATTTAGAATGATTAATAAGCACAAATTAATTTACTGTTAATACTTTTTGTTCCAAGGCACAAAAA
>LVBU01000156.1 GCA_001603185.1 Thermotogales bacterium Thermo_02
CGCCATAACATACTGCGAGACTGTCGCTATTGCTGTGAAGGAGATATCGATTCCACCGGAGATCAATACAACTAGAACTCCGGCCGCCATTATCGCGAGAAATGAGTTGCTTTCAACCATCCCGTAGATATTGGTAAAAGTAAGGAAACTTGGCTTCATAATAGTAAGGACAAGAGAAACAGCTACGATAACCAGCGCCAGATAGAATTCATTGCTGGCAAGAAGCCTCTTCAGTCTTCCGTCAACCGACATTGATCTTCTCATACAATTCCCTTTCAGTTAGTTCTCCAGACGAATACCTGCCCACTATCCTTCCCGAACTCATTATGTACACTGTGTTCGAATGATAGATTACCTCATCGGCTTCGTCGGTTATGATTATTATCGCCATTCCCCTGCCGGCCAGTTCTCTGATAATTCTGTATATGCTGTCCTTTGCCGCAATGTCGATACCGACCGTCGGGGAATCCAGTATGAGCAGTTTTGGCTTTATGGCAAGCCACTTAGCGATAACCACTCTCTGCTGATTTCCGCCCGAAAGCGTCTTTACAGCAGATTCCGTCGAAGGAATCTTGATCGACAGTTCGTCAACCCATCTGCTGATTTCCTGTCGTTCCTTTCTGCTGTTAATCAACCTCAGCTTTCCAAGCAGCTTCTTCAGGATCGTCAGTATGACGTTTCTTCCAACGGATTGATCCATTACGAGACCGTTAGAAAGCCTGTCTTCCGGGACATAAGCTATACCACGTTTCATGGCCTGCCCTGGATTTTTGGGACATATTTTCTTACCCTCGAGGAGAATCTCCCCGGAATCGGGGACGGTCATTCCAAAAAGCGATAACGCGAGCTCTGTTCTACCCGATCCCATTAGACCCGTAATGCTTACAATCTCACCGCTATGGACTTTCAGGTTTATAGACTTGTAGTTATCTCTTCTGCACAGGTTTCTTACTTCAAGTACTGCCGTCTCTTCTTCGTCCTCGCCAGATCCAGTAAGCTTCTGATAACCGAATTCCTTTCCAGTCATAAGGAATGATAGTTTCTTATTGTTAAGCTCTAGACTATCGTGTACGGCTATCTTCTTACCGTCTCGAAGAACAGTCACCCTCTGTGCGACTTCCATTACTTCATCGAGTTTGTGGCTGACGAAGAGTATGGAGATCCCACTTTTCTGCAGTTCTCTTATAATCTCAAGAAGCGATTTGACCTCTTTTTTGCTGAGAGATGCGGTGGGTTCATCCATGATCACCAGTTTCGCCTGCGCGTTTATTGCCCTGCAAATCGCGACTAGCTGACGCTCGGCTATAGAGAGTTCACTTAAATTTCTGTAAGGTTCGAGACTGATACCAATCTTCTTCATCACCTTAATCGCATTGTCTCGCAGGGTCTTCCAGTTAACCAGAAGGCTCTTCTCTTCGATTCTGGAAGAAATACAGATATTCTCGGCGACCGTCAGATTAGGAAAGAGCGAAAGGTCCTGATAAATCACCTGAATGCCCTGCTTCACACTATTCGAAGAACTCTGGTGTGCAAGCCTCTGACCGTCGAAGAACATCTCTCCGCCTTGATCGGGGCTATGGACGCCGGAAATGATCTTGATAAGCGTGCTCTTACCCGAGCCGTTCTCTCCGACTAGACAATGAATCTCGCCCCTGTATATATCGAAGTCCACATTGTCGAGGGCCAGTACTCCCCCGAAACGCTTAGTTATGTTTTTCATATCGAGGAGTTTCTCAGTCATCAATATCACCAGAAAAAGAGCGGGGGCGCGAGCCCCCACCCGGTATTAGAATCCGTAGGATAGAGCGTTGCTAGCAGTAATGTCGATAATCGCGTCGAACTTGATTACATTTCCGTCAAGCGTTGCCTTTCCAAGTCCCGGTACTTCGAAACCATCGATTATTACGGGAACTACGCCTTCTGGAACTCCAGCGTTCTTAAGAGCGTTCTTTGCATCGAGCAAAGCCTTTGCTACATAGACCTGTGCGAAACCCGCGTCTTTCGGATCCCACAAGTATCCCCACTGCATTAGACCCTGCTGGAGGAATGGTGCGGCATGACTGGGAATAACCGTACCGACTACCTGGACCTTACCCTTCATGTTTCTTGCATTAAGCGCCTGCGAAGCGCCTATTGGACCGAGCGAGCCGAACCCAACGATACCCTTGAGATTTGGGTAGGCGTTCAGAAGCTCAAGAGTCCTCTGATATGAGAGCTCGACACTTTCACCACAAGGGATTCTGTCGGTTACGAGTTTCATGTTCGGATACTTCTCCGCGACGTAAGCGAGTCCTACGTCGGCCCAGAAATTGTGAAGGGGAACTGTAAGTCCACCGACAAACACTGCAAATTCGCCTTCTCCGCCCATAAGCTGGGCAAGTTTCTCGAAGTTGGCTTCGCCAAATTTCACGTTGTCAATTGTCTCGACATCCCAGTCTCCGCCCTTCTGACCGGGAGATTCGTGGGTGATAACAACGATACCACGGCTTCTTGCCTTCTCGAAAACAGGTTCTAGAGCCTTTGCGTCGTTGGGGACTACACAGATTGCGTCGACACCCTTGGCGATAAGGTCTTCGACGATCTTAACCTGCTGAGCCGGGTCGGCATCGGCTGGACCGATCTGGTAAGCGTTGATACCAAGCTTTGTTGCAGCTTCCTTGACTCCTACTTCCATCCTGTTGAACCACGGGATTCCGCCGATCTTTACAACCACTGCTATCTCATAGCTCGCGGCGAGAATCGCTACTGGAAGCATGATACAAATCAGGAGCATTAGAAGTTTCATCTTCATTCGCATCCCTCCTTCCTATGTAGCCGGAAAACCGGCCCATACACTCATTGTTTGATAACAACCGAAAGATGATAGTCGATAATTGATAACTTGTGATCATTATTGTGATCGATGTTTATATTCTAGCACTAAGGAGGACCTAGAATAAAGACTATTTCAGTTGATTACGGTCAAACAGAGTGGAGGAGAAGAGTTTATGAAAGCTTAACTTTAAATTCCTAATGATTTCCCATAAAGGCATTTTGAAGTCACTTTGTACCGACTCTTACCGGTAGCGAAAAACCGGCGCCGAGTTCCACAAACTCTTCAAGATCATCGGGAGTTAGCGCCTCTACGCCCTCGAGCCCGTATTCTCTTCCAAGCCCTTTGTATTTCGATGAACCCAGCCTGTGATATGGCAGCAGTTCAACGGCCTCGACTCTTCTCAATTTCGAAAGGAATGCAAACATCTTCTTGAGTTCAGCCGAAAAATTGTTAAAGAACGGTATAACTGGTATTCGGACTACCAGGTTGTCAAAGGAATCAGATACCCTTATGAGATTATCCATGATCCGACAATTGTCCGCTCCCGTCCATAGGCGATGCTTCTCTGCGTCGATGTGCTTGAAGTCGAAGAAAACAAGATCAAGTAAAGGAAGAACTTCCTGAAAACTCTCCCATGAAGCATAACCGCAAGTTTCTATTGCAGTATGTAAGTTCTTTGCTTTGCAGTTACTCAAGAGATCGAGGAGAAACTCGATTTGGATCAAAGGCTCTCCACCGGAGAAAGTGACCCCGCCCCCAGAATCTCTATAGAACGGTTCGTCTTTCATTATTTCGCTCATGAGCTGGCTTACTGAGAATTGCTTTCCGACAATCTTTCTGGCGTCATAAAAACACTTTGCCACGCAGAGTCCACAAGTAGAACAGGCTCCGAAATCGGTTACTGCGCCCAGTTGACCGTCCAGAGTAATTGCATTTTCTGGGCAATTCATTGCACATCGACCACAACCTGTGCACTTGTTTGGATAGTAGAAGATTTCGGGTCTTGGATTATGCGATTCCGGATTGGCACACCATTTACACTCAAGAGGACAGCCCTTCATAAAGACAAGCGTCCGTATTCCAGGGCCGTCCTTTATGGCAAATCGCTCAATATCGAATATTATGCCTTTCTTTTCCATCAAATGTTAAACTGAACTCGCGCAATTATGTCTTTTTTTACATCTGGATCAAGGGGAACAAAGTAGGCACTGTATCCGGAGACCCTCACCATCAGATCGGAATACTCTTCGGGTCTCTCCATAGCGTCCATCAGAGTCTTGTTATCGACAACGTTGTACTGCACCTGGACTCCCTTCTTCTCGAACAAGACTCTCATGAGGCTCGCCGCTCTGGCTCTTCCCTCCGGAGTTAGCAAAGTACTCTCGGAAAGCCTTATGTTGAGTATTGCACCCTTCTGGAACCAGATGCTGGGCATCTTTCCAACGGAATTGACGACCGCGGTAGGACCTTCCCTTTCCGCTCCATTACTCGGAGAAATGCCGTTGTTGAGAGGAGAACAGGCCTTTCTCCCATCTGGAGTCGCACCCACAGCTCTTCCGAAAGCGACGCTACCCGTGACCGGGCTCTGGCTGAGAGCATAGCAGCATGGTACGGGTCCTCTCCCGTATCTAGAATTCTTGAAATCCTTCTGGTAAGAGGAGCCAATGTAGTCGGCTATGGCTACTGCCCATTTGTCGGCTCTATCATCATCGTTTCCGTATTTCGGAACTTTGTTCAAGAGCAGCTGCCTGATTTCCTCGCCGGACGGGTCTGTGGTTTCGTCTTCGAAATTAGTCTCTAGAGCGTGAATCAAGTCTTCGAGAGTGATGATTCTGTTTTCAAAGATTGCATTTTCAATGGCGGCAAGAGAATCGGCAGCACTCACTATTCCAGTGGCCGGTCCTCCGTCGGCCGAGTAGATACTTCCTCCCTCGATCAAAGTGAGGCCCCGTTCGATACAATCGTGGACAAGCGAAGATCGGAAAGCGTTAGGATCAACCATTCTGTGGAGCTCATCGCTCATGTGCTCGGTGATTACCTGCAGCTCCATGAACTTATGGAGTTGCTTTTTGAAGGCCTGGAATATCTCTTCAATGGATCTGAAAGTCGATAGGTCTCCCCCGGTCTTGAAGATTTCTATGCCGGTTTTTGGATCCTTGCCTCCGTTCAATGTGAGTTCCAGAACCTTAAGAACATTCAACCAGGGTCCTTTGGCCGCGAAGTCCCATTTCCCGGGTATGTGCGCCTCTATACAACCGACGGGAGCCCAATTGTACAGATCTTCTTCAGCGACTCCCATGTTTCTAAGTATTTCAATGAAGGATTCGTCGTTATAGAACGCCGGCTGACCGCCTCTATGGTCCTGGACGGCAACAAGAGCCTTATCCAGAAACTCCGGATCCGTTCCGGAGAATACTTTAAGAGATACCGATGGGGTAAATAGCTTGAGATCACCACAGGCCTCAATACAGAGATGCGATAGATCGTTGACCGCGTCTCTTCCGTCGGAAGTCTGGCCGCCCACTGCGAGGTTTATTGCCATATGGTAGCCGGTGAACATTGAAGTGTCTGGCCAGGATCTCAGTTTATTGAGCTCGTTAGTCTTTATCAGGAAGGCTTCCAGTAACTCGAAAGCTCTCTCTCTTGATAGAGTGCCGCTATCGATATCCTTCCTGTAAAGTGGATATAGATACTGATCAAGCCTTCCAAGCGATATCGCGTGTCCGTTAGCTTCCAGATGCAGCGCAAGAAGGATTATCCATGTCGACTGAAGGCCCTCCCAGAAGGTCTTTGCTCCGTTGGCGGGAACGTGCCGGCAGTTGTCCGCGATCTGTTGAAGTTCCTTTCTCCTGACTGGATCGCTTTCCATACCTGCCAATTTCGAGCACTCTTCGGAAAGTCTATTTGAGAAGTTTATCACCGCCTCGTTTCCGATGATCGCTGCTTCCAGAAACCACTTCTTTCTGATCGCACCGGGCTGAGTCAGGTCGAGCTCATCTAGCTGTCTTTTTGCACTCGCAATGACTCCGTTGAGTCCTTCTGCGATAATCCAGTCAAAGTCCGGAATTATGTTGCCTAGACCGGCGGCCGATACCCACGTGTCATCTATAACACCCAGATTCCAGGCGTGATTGGCCTCTTCGGGGAGGTTTTTGCGAAGGTTCTCATAAATCGTCTTTCCCTTCCAGTATTCGACGATCTCCAGGATCTCATTCTTGGTCTCTTCTGAATAAGCAAAGGTATCTGCCGGGCGCTTGTCGAAAAAATACGGATCTCCTTCAAACTCTTTTATTAGCCACTCATAAGAGTACTCCGGATATACTGGCGAAGATCTGGGTCTTCGCGCCTGATTTCCAACAATAAGTTCGTCCTCGCTAACCAGAACAGTCATTCTATCGAGTACGTCATAGAACGACCGGGCTCTTCTCAAAACGATTGGGTCTCCTTCGCTCTTTTTCATCGATTCTGTGAAGAACCTTGCCCGTTCGGGGCATATCTCAGGCTGAATATCAAAGAACCTCTGCCTCAGTCTGCTTATACGTTCATTCATTCTTGGGCACCTCCATGGCTGTTATCCTAATTTATCTTAACATGATCTTACATTACACTTGCATAACAA
>LVBU01000157.1 GCA_001603185.1 Thermotogales bacterium Thermo_02
CTCCTGCAACAGTTGAACAGCATGGTACCGTCGGTCTGTTGTCTCTTGGAAAGGACTATACCGATGTGGTCAGAGCCGAATATGAAAAGAGAAGAGATGCAGTCTATTCGGAACTTTCAAAAATCGAAGGAATAGAAATGCACAAGCCTTCCGGAGCCTTTTATATTTCGGTCAAACTACCGGTAGACAACGCTGAGGATTTTGTGAAATGGATGTTGACCGACTTTTCCTGTGATGGCAACACGGTTATGGTCGCCCCTCTGGAAGGATTCTATTCGACGACTGGTCTTGGAATAAGTGAAGTGCGCATAGCATATGTCTTATCGGCAGAGAAAATGAAGTTCGCCTGCCACCTGCTTGAGAAAGGACTGAAAGAGTACAGAAAGAACTGTAAGTAACGGGACGCATTTGCGTCCTGTTACTTGACTACTCGAAACTGCTTGTTGGATAATCCATTGATTGCCATCCCAAAAAGCCTCTATTCATACTCAGTGCAACGTATCCTAACTCTCGCAGAATACGAGCTCCGGTCATTGACCTGTTCCCTGAACGGCAATAAACTATAAAGCCCTGCCCTTCCCGATCGGGAAAGCGTTCTGTAATCGCGACTCTCAATGTTCCAAGAGGAAGCCAGACAGCGCCCTCGATGATGCCATTACTTACTTCGAAGTCCTCCCTAATGTCCAGAAAGACTATCTCGCTATCGGGAGGAAAGAAGTCTTTGTAAGCTCTTTCGGTAGAGATATCCAGGGCGTTGTTCGAAATCTCAGTCAGGCTTTCCAATCTTGATGAAAAAATGGTTATAGAGAGTAGTATCATAATCAATCCTGCAAACGGCCTCATGACTAACACCTCCGATAAGTAAGATGATTATAGCATCCCGAGTGATCTTATCGGAGTTAAAATCTTGTTTCCTCTGTACAATACTCTCTATTGCTGATACTATTACAGAGATAACGCTCTGGAGGTGAGGGTAATACGATGATAAAGAATGCCGTCTATGCACAGTCCGGAGGAGTGACTTCTGTGATAAACGCTTCGGCTTACGGTGCCATAACTGCAGCAATGGAAAGCAGGAAAATCGGTAGGGTATATGCCGGAATGAATGGAATTAAGGGTATACTGAACGAGGAAATGTTCGATATCACAGAGGAAGAGAGAGTAGAAATTGACAGGATTCCATATACTCCCGGAGCTGTTTTCGGTTCATGCAGGACCAGGGTTGATCTGGAAAGCGAATTTGAACGACTCTTCAAAGTTTTCGAGGCTTTCGATATCGGTTTCTTCTTCTATAATGGAGGCAACGACTCTATGGATACTGCTTTCAAGGTTGATTCCTGGGCTAGAAAAATAGGATTTCCATTGAGAGTAATAGGTATTCCCAAGACCGTAGACAATGATCTTCTGCAAACCGATCACTGTCCCGGGTACGGTTCCGCAGCGAAATTCACCGCCATATCGATAATGGAGGCGACGAGAGACCTGCGGTCAATGCACACCGATTCGACGAAGGTATTCATCATGGAATCTATGGGACGTCATACAGGCTGGCTGGCCGCGTCGGCATCTCTGGCCGGTCTGGATCAGTTTCAAGGACCGCAGATTATCCTTCTTCCCGAGGCACCATTCTCGAAGGAACGTTTCCTGTCTAGAGTTGAAGAAATAATAAGAAGAGATGGGTATTGCTCGATAGTTGCTTCGGAGGCCTTGAAAGACGATACCGGGAATTATATATCGACTGCCGGGAGTTACGATGCGTTTGGGAATGTCCAGCTAGGAAAGATAGGACACTATCTGGAAAGATTGATCAACAGCGAGCTGAAGTGTAAAGTACATGTCTCTGTGCCCGACTACCTTCAGAGATCATCAAGACACGTTTCCAGTCTGACTGACTGGCAAGAAGCCATAGATGTCGGTGCGTTCGCTGTACAACAGGCACTTAAAGGCCAGAGTGGGAAGATGATAGCCATAGCGAGGACAAACGACAGGCCCTATCTTAAGGAGTACGTTTCCGTAGATCTTTCGACGGTTGCGAATGGCACCAAATATCTGCCCGATGAATTCATCTGTGAAGACGGGTTTTACGTAAGTGAGAAGTTCATATCATACGCTCTTCCGCTGATTCAGGGAGAGGCTCCAAACCTCTTCATGCACGGCTTGCCAATGTATGAGAGCATGAAAAAGAAGTGTGTCAAGAAGAGACTGTGAAGAATAATCTTCCCGGTTGCCGTTCTTTTCAACCGGGAAGAGTTATTATGCCAAATCGCTGAATAGCTCGAGATACTCCTTCAAATGTCTTGTAGTCAAAAAGTCTCTCTTTGCTATCTCGTGTCCCTTATTGCCCATGTCTGTGGCGAGGGCCCTATCTTCGAGAAGCTTCCCGGTGTATTCTATCGTTTCTTCAATAGAGTTGACCAGATACCCATTGACACCATGGTGGACCTGTAAGGGAATACCGCCCACATTGCCACCGATTACCGGTGTCCTCTTCCACATAGCTTCGCTCATGGTGAGGGCGAAGCCTTCTCTCAGTGATTTCTGTATTACCACATCACTAATCCTTTGAGAAGCGTTTACCTCTATGTCGCCAATTCCCTGGAAGTTCGAGAGAACTTTCACATCATAATCCATACCCGTGTATCTCAGAAGATCTTCGTAGATTTTCCAGCCTTCAGGATCATCAGAGGCCATCGACCCAATCATCAAGAGCTGTAGCCCGGCGAACTGTTTCTTCAGGCTCTTGTACACATCGACAACGCCTAGAGGATCCTTCCAGGGGTCGAATCTGGAGACCTGTGCGATCAAAGGTTTGGATGTATCGACACCAAGCTTCTTCAAAGCGGACCCGAACTCTGCCTCCGTAAGGTCTCTGTTTTTGTTACTTAGCGGGTCGATCGAAGGGGCGATTGCGTAGAGGCTCTCTATGCTAATTCCCTCTTTTGCGTAACTCAATAGAGTAAAGATTCCTGCTCTGTAGTATGAAAGAAAGGAGTTCAGAAAGTTCCAGAAGACCGGATTAGGTGAAGAGGTGTCGATATGACATCTCCACACTAGTTTGGAGCTTCCGAAGTTGGCATATGCAGGCAGAGCAACCGGCTGAGGATCATGTATTATCACAACATCGTACTCGTCCGGTTTTATGAAGGCTGAATTCTCCTTTGATACTCTCTCAAAGAGATCTCTATCATTCACAGAGATAGAGTCTTCCTTTCCCTGAAGCGCGTTGTGCATTCTTTTGGTGAGATCGAAGAACTCTCCGGGAGCCTCAATGGTCTTCCAATCGACTTCAAGACCACAGTCTTTCATCAAAGGAATTAGGGTGTGAAGGATTTCGGCCACACCGCCACCATAAGCAGTAGCGTTAATGTGCAGCACTCTCAGGCCTCGCAACTTCCTGGACAACTCGGTAATGCTCTCGATGACCTGACCGTCAGCAATACCCTTGTAGTCATGCAGTTTTTTCTGGATAACTTTTACTGTCTTAATATGTCTCACCTCGTTTTACTTCAATTATGTAGCAAAAATGCTGGCCCGAGGGCCAGCATTCATCGTTCTGGATCAGAGTCCCCAGACTACTTCAAAGCCCGTCAGATCTTCCAGATCGAGAGCGAGTTCTTCAAGAGCTGTCGCGGCGTCAACGGTACCTGAGAGTATGCTGTGGACCGCCTTGAAGAAGAGTGTGGAGACTTCGTTATACCTTGGAGCCGTTGCAGTAGAAGGTCTGGCAACTGCGCTAGTGAATACATCGAATAGAGATCCAAAGAACGGTGTGGCCTTCAGAACTTCGATGTCGGCGTAGAGAGCCTGTATTGTCGGATTGTAAGAAGCCTCAATGGCTCTGATCTTCTGATTCTCGTAACCGGCCATGAAGAAAGCTACTTCAGCTGCTATTTCGGGGTTCCTGCTGTATCTGCTGACTGCAAGCTGCCAGCCACCGAGAGTCGCAGCTCCGCTTCCGCTCTTTCCTGCAGGAAGTGGAGAAACATCGAACTTTCCTGCAACCTTACTATCCGCGCCGAGACTCAGGCTGTATGCATAGGGCCAGTTTCTCATGAAAGCTGCATTCCCCGTCTGCCAGACAGCTCTCGCGTCTTCTTCGGCAAACGTTAATACTCCACGAGGAGAGATCGTTCCGACCCAACCGGCAGCCTTTTCAAGTATTTCAACTGCATTGGCATTCGCTATCGTTATCTTCTTGTCGGGGCTTATTATGGTTCCGCCATCGTTTGATGCAATCCATTCAAGAGCATCACAGGTCAGACCCTCATAAGCGTTACCCTGCCATACAAAGCCCCAGAAATCTGGATTGGTCTTTCTTTCGCCATCCTGGATTATTTTGGCAGCCGTCTCAAGTTCGTCCCAAGTAGTCGGCGGCTGAAGTCCGTACTTCTCAAGCAGGTCGGTTCTGTAGTATAGCAAACCTGCGTCTGTGAACCACGGTATGGCCACGAGTCTACCGTCAACTGTATTATTCTCCACTATAGGGTCAAAGTGCATACTGACAATCTTAGAGGCGTCATAGTCGTAGAGGTCGACGAAGTGAGTGGCAAGATCGCCAGGCCATATTACGTCGATCTGATAGATATCGACATCGGGGCTCCTTGCTTCCAGAAACTGGAGGTATAGACCAAGTCTGTCCTGAACCATATCGGGTGTATCTAGAACATTCACAGTCACTCCGGGTCGCAATTCCATATAAGCCTTGGCTGCTGCTCTGGCGAGTTCTAGCTCAATTCCAACCGCTCCTGCGGCGACCGTAATAACAGTTTGCGAAAATGCCACCATCGCAAAAAGGGCTACCATAACAATAAGTAATGCTTTTCTCATTTTAATTCCTCCTTCCAAGTTTTGTTCGTTTTGCAAAGTAGTGGAACGCGATATGCCACTGTGCTTTCTTAACTCCAGAATCTTCTCGGACCACCTCCTTCTCTACCTTCAGACCATATTTAGAAGTCTTATCTACCCCTTAACGGCACCTGCTGTTAATCCTTCAACTATTCTCTTCTGGAAGATGAAGACCATTATTACTACCGGGACTGTTACAACTACAGCGCCAGCCATGATTTCTCCAAATGGTACTTGCCTCGCAATTGTTCCCGTGAAAAGCGAAATGGCAACCGGAATTGTTCGAGCCTGAGGAGCTATAGTTGTGAATGTAAGGGCGAAAATGTACTCGTTCCAGGCAGCTATGAATGCTAACAGACCCGAAGTAACCATGGCGGGAGCCGTAAGTGGCAGTAGTATCATATAGAATGTCTGAAACGGAGTCGCGCCGTCTACCCACGCAGACTGCATAATCTCAGCAGGTAGCTCTTTGAAAAACGCGGTGAGTACCCAGGTAGTAAACGGCAGAGTAAATATCATATAGGATAGGATCAAGCTAAGCCTTGCACCCAGATTGAGCGTAGTTATTACTGCATACAGACCCGAGAGAACCGTTATCTGTGGGAACATAGTCAGGGAGAGTATGAGATACAAGGTAGCCTTCTTTCCTTTGAATCTGAGTTTTCCCATGGCAAAAGCGGCGAATGAGCCCACACTAAGGGCCAGAAGAGTCGTTAAACCTGCCACAATAGTGCTGTTCCATAGAGCACGGACGAAAGTTCCGTCATTGAAGATAGCAACGTAATTCCGAAGTGTTGGAGCAAGCTTTCCGGAACTATCTACAGGAAGGAAAGTAGCCGGTGTCATCTGAAGCTGAGCCTCAGACTTGAGCGATGAATTCACTGCCCAGTAGAAGGGGAAGAGCATATAGAAGAAGATGAAAACTACAAGGATCCAGAAAGCTACCTTTCCTGCTATTCGAAATGCTGTCTGATTTTTCTTCATTCTTTATCAACTCCCATGAGTCTCATGTAGATTACGGCGAATACGGCTATGAATATGAAAATGATGACTCCGATAGCCGAAGCCAGACCCATATTCCTATTTCCGATAAGCTGATAGTAATTATAAGAAGCCATAGAGTACATTCTATTGCCCATCAGCACCTGGAAAACATCGAAGGCCCTTAAGGCATCAAGTGTCCTGAATATTAAGGCGACTGCTAGAGTGGGCTTCAGTAAAGGCAGAGTGATCGATAGGAACTGCCTTAATCTTCCAGCGCCATCGACTCGCCCGGCTTCATAAAGCTCTTTTGGAATGAGCTGGAGACCGGCAAGAATAAGCAGAGCCATGAAAGGTGTAGTCTTCCAGACATCAACGGCTATTAGGGTTGGCATCTGAAGGTTCGGCATACTCAGGAAGGAAAGACTACCATCTCCGAGTCCCAGTCTACTGAGTACCATGTTGAACAGTCCTGCCCTTGTTGGTTGAAGCATCCATTCCCATATTCTGGCCGAGACGACGGTTATAACCGCCCACGGGACAAGCATTGTGGCTCTCATCACGCCCTTGCCCTTGAAATGGCTGTTCACGACCAGCGCAACTCCGAGCCCAAGTACAGTCTCAAGAAAGACCGAGACGAATGTGAATACGAGGGTATTCCATATTGCTTTCATGAATTCAGGGTCTCGCGCTCCAACGACGTACCTCTTTCCCAAGAAAGAGAATTGAAACCACTCCCTGTATCTGACGGGAGTTCTCGGGAGCACTCTAACAGGCCTTTCATAGGTCTGTCGGCCTGTCTGTGAGTCTATTACAGGATCGCCCGTGTTCGGATCTATAATCGGTGGAAGCTGCTGAATCGTAAGTCCAAGTAGACTTTTGTAGTTTTCAATACCGATAAAGTCCGGTGCATCGTCTGTGCCCGAGGCGAAGACCCTGTCGGTAAAGCTTGTGTAAAAGACCTCGAACAAGGGATAAAAAGCTACGGCCGCCAGAATTATCAGAGCGGGTATCAGCAGCTTGTAAGCCGTTCTCTGTTCCTTCTGCGCAAGGCTGAGTTTACTTTCTTTCTTGGCCATCAGTTCACCCCGTTTTCAGTTTATTCAGTATCAATGAATCAAGCCGTCTTTCTACGTACTACTTCAGGCAGGAACTTAACCGGTTGCAGATACGATACAGGGTTTTCTATCTTCTGAACTATCAACTCTGCCGCTTTCTTCCCCATATCTTCCATAGGCTGGTTTATAGTAGTGAGTCCTGCTCTCTCGGTCCAGCTCTGGTTATCGTAACCGATGAGGAAGAAATCGACGCCAGGAACCTTCTTCATGGCTGAAGCTGTCTGCAAGATCTCAAGAGCGAAGTTGTCTGCGAGGGCGAAAATTCCTGGTCTATCGCATTCGGATAAGATCTCCACAATTCTCTCATGAGCGGTCTCAAAGAAGAAAGAACTGTAGACTGTATTCTCCTTCTTAAGTCTGTAGCCGCTTTTTTCAAGAGCCTTTGAAAAACCGACTTGACGTTTGTCGAAGTTTTCGGTTGCTAGCAAGGAGTTTCTTTCGTCGAAGGTTACAGTGAAGAACTCCTTTGCCCCGTTTTCAATAAGAATCTCAGCGGCAAGTCTTCCGCCCAGTACGTTATCGAGATAGACGCAGTCATAGTCATCGGATTGAGATTCAAAGAGAACGAGATTCCTGCCGAAATCTATTCTGCTCTTAAGCAAGAAATCCATATTCATAGTGAACGTGACGGCCCCATCTGAATCGCGCAGCAGAGAATTGTCATTATAGAGGCGCTCTAATCTCTTACCGGAGAACATCGGGTAGATAACCATTTCATAGTTCTGAGAATCAAGAGCGTCGTCAAAGGCCTTCATAACCCTCCAGTGAAACTCAGTTCTCACTTCAGGCATAAAAAGAAGAACCCTTCTGGTCTTTCCGCCCGCAAGAGTTCTGGCACTAGTATTAGGCTCGTATCCGAGGTTCTTTATAGCCCATATAACGCGCTTTTTGGTGGATAATTTAACAGATCCGCCATTAAGGACTCTGGAAACGGTAGCGATTCCAACTCCAGAAAGTCTGGCAACGTCTCTAATAGTCGGTTTCTTCAAATAATCCTCCAATTAGTCACAGAAATATGGAACCGTTTCCATTATAACAAGTTGGTTACTTTATTTCTAAGTAGCTTCAGTGCCTGCAAACGACTGTTCGATGTCTATATATGTCATAAAAGACGATTAATGGCATTTATCTTCCATTTACGCGTATTCTATAGTCATGTCTTCATTTTCCTGCTCTTTAAGAAATCTGAGTCATTACTCTGAGAAAAAAACGGAAAGGAGATAGAGAAATACTCGAGAATGGAAAGGGAATGTTCCATTGCTGCATTCGAAAGCTGCTCTCTTGCAGATTTGTGTGATAAGAGTAGCCAAGAAAACTTACATTCTACAGAATGCAAAGAGGATCAAAATAGTGCTTCAGTCAATGAATAATCGAAAGAAGACGTAGATCCTGTCAAGTGTGCACAAGAGTCACTAATAAAGGTAACTGTTTTCCTTCATGGTCTGAACAGGAAGAATCAACTCTGTCTGAAGAGTTTTCAGTGACTCTGACTGAGTTTTGCCGTGTGGAAGACGGCTGATGGATATTCATTGAGCTAGAGGACGGCAGAAAGGGTTGGTACAGATTCTAACGAGCCTTTTCTGATCATCTCTCCGAGTCGTCTCAGATAATGTAGGCACCATCACTCCGCAGAAGGACAGTTGCAGATAGTCCCAGCACTCGGAGGGAACCAGCCTGCAAGGTTGCAGAGTATTTCGCAGACAGTCTGCATAGACTGTAATGCTCGCCGATGATGTGTTATCATTCAATCGCAACTTGAATAATGGGGATAGGAGATGATGCTTTGAAGCTCGGCGTTATGGTTTTGGTTTCTTTGGTAGCAGTCACTTTGCTTTTCTCGATTATTTCATTGGTTCAAGACTATAGTGCATTGAAGGAACTTCTTCTCTCGACTTCGCGACTTGAAGACAACGTAAGAATTCTCACTGTGAGAATCGGCAGTACCGAAGCCGCGATAGCTTCTCTCAGGAATCTCATAGAGGAGCCTCACCGGTCGCTAGCGTCCAGAGACTTCAATACGTTTGGGATATCCTTTGAAGAAGTCAGGGTACAATCTCGCTTTACCCTAAAGGAGTACAGGGAGGGAGATTCAGTCTTTTTGATACTTACAGACGACTCAGGAGGAGTCACGAAAGTGGAGCTCGCAAGAGAACATGGGACCCTTGTAACAGAAATTGGCCTCTCTCCCTGGAAGATCTACAACGGTCAGATACTGGTAAGGAACAACGGAATCGAGACCGTCAGCGAACGCTTCCTAATACCTCCGGAATACTATCGGATGCAAGACTTTTTGGTATCTGGAAACATCTGGCAGCAGAATCAGGACAGTGAATGGTACACGTTCCGGGTTCTCTCGACTATATTCATACAATCCGAGAAATTCAGGCTCGTCAATGCCTCTATCCGGATCATGCTGGACGGTGAGCTCATAGAGACACTGGAATTCTTCGAAAGCAATATGGACTTTGCCTCAACCAATTATGTTGGCGAGACAGGAAAACCATACGAATTCTTCCTCGATGCGACCTACGGCTTTGGCGGCACACTGAGCAGAAAGATAGAGGTCAAATAGCTTATGTTATTCTTAAACACTGGTGATATATGTCGAAACTGGTTTTAAGAAGTTCGATGTGTAGCTATAAGAGCCAGTGGTGACGGAACACCAAATGTGGGTACAGAGACCTAGAAGAGTCTTCAGGAGGATTTTGAGTGCACCGTACCGGAGAGCTTACCGAAAAATGACAACGTTTCTCTAAGAAGAAATGGGGGGGATACTGTGAGAAGGATGTTTTTGATGGCTTTTGTTGCTGTTTGCGTGTTTCTAGCGGGAATGGAGTTCGATCGCTCGGAAATTGCCGGGTTCTTCGACAGAGAAGTACCGGTTCTGCTAGAGAAGTTCGATATTCCTGGAGCGGTGCTTAGCTTTGTGAGCAATGGAGAGGTTCTGTATGTGAATGGGTACGGTGTTGCAGATCTGGATAGCGGGAGAGAAATGGAAGAAGATTCGCTGGTGAGAATCGGATCGGTGTCTAAACTCTTCACCTGGATCTCAATAATGCAGCTTTACGAACAGGGAAGAATCGATCTCAAGGCGGATGTCAACAACTACATATCGGCCTTCAAGATCCCGGATGCTTTCAAAAAAGCGATAACTGTCGAGAACCTTCTCACACATACAACGGGTTTTGAGGAGCAGGCCTCTCAGATAATCCAGTTTCTGGGATACGAACCCGGTCCTCTCGTGGAGGAGCTTAAAGATATTCCCGAGCGAGTCCTGGAACCTGGCAGATTTGCCGCATATTCGAATTACGGGTCGGGCGTCGCTGGGCACATCGTCGAGCAGGTATCCGGAATGGAGTTTTCGGATTACGTCGACAGGAATATCATCGACCGACTACAAATGAAAAGCACTACCTTTGACCAGCAATTGAGCGACGATCTTCTAGCAAGAATGAGTACCGGCTACTATTATGAGAACGGTCAGAATATCTTCTTGACTCCCTTCGAAATCATAGTTCTTCCTCCGGCCGGTTCGGCTTCTTCAAGCGCTGGCGATATGGCGAAATTCATGATAGCAAATCTGCAAAAGGGACGATTTGGAGACGAGCGGATTCTGAATGAAGAGACGGCAGAGTTGATGCAGTCGGTCCACTTCCAGCATGATACAAGACTTAACGGCATGTGCTACGGCTTCTACGAGATGAGCAGGAACGGCATTCGCCTTATAGGCCATGGGGGAGATACGATTCTCTTCCACACGCTGACGGTTCTCGCTCCCGAAGAAGACTGGGGACTGTTTGTCTCTTTCAACTCCATAGGCTCGGGGCCAGCCAGAGATGAGCTTCTTGCTTCCTTAATGGATAACTACTATCCTTATGAGAAAGCGTACGATCCTTATAAAGAGAGCCTTATCGAGAGAATAAGAGTCACAGGAGATTACATAAATAACAGAAGAGTGTATTCGGATTTTTGGGAAAGCCTGAACTACTGGAGAAATCCGGACATTCGAGTGGACATTACGGCGGGCGGTTCTCTCAGTATCGGTGGTTCTGAATGGACAGCTGTAGAGCCGAATCTGGTACTTTCAGAGAAGAATAAACTGGCTGCTTTCAGAAGAGAAGGAGCCGAGGTCCATCTCTTTGTCGATTCAGCACCGATGTTGGCATTTGAGAAGGTCCCGTGGTACTTGAGCCAGAGGTTTGTAGGTAGCATGTTTATGGCTTTAGTCATGGGATTATTCCTGGTTCTTCCTTGAGATAAAATCCTGAGACATCGGCTCCGCTCTCCGCTTGAGAGTTCTTTTGCGGGGATTTAGGTAGAGGTTATAGTATCATCCAGAATACGATCTGATCTAAATGGTGGGTGCATTATGGAAGAGCAGATGATTGCTCCGTGTGGCATGAACTGCAACCTGTGCATTAGTTATCAGGCGATGAGATACAACTTGAATTCGAAGGGTTTTCACCGAAAATACTGCTCTGGCTGTATTCCGAGAGGAGAAAACTGCACCCATATGGGTGATCAGTGTAAGCAGCTTGCGGAGGCAGCGATCCGCTTCTGCTTTGAATGTGAAAGCTTCCCATGCAAGAGGTTGAAGACACTGGATAAGCGGTACCGAACGAAGTACCGGCTGAGCATGATAGAGAATCTGGAAACTATGCGCGACAACTCTGTCGAACTGTTTTTGAAAGAGGAAAAAGCAAAGTGGCGTTGCCCGGAGTGCGGCGCTTTCATATGCTGTCATAACGGCTTGTGTCTGCAGTGTAATCTGGATACGCTGCGAAAGAACAGGAAATACCGCTGGAATGAGGAGTAGTTCTGTGGATGCTTTGAACGATGATATTGCCGAGTACATGAACCAACTCAGTAAAGGGCAGATTCAGAAGGCCTACAGGGGAATCATGTCATTTATGTCAGGCCTGAGGACGTTTCTGGAGGAAAGGCATCCGGACTGCACCGCCGGGTCTCTATATTCCGGGTATATGGACATGACATACTTCGCCTTCACGCCTTCGGGTTTGAGGAGCTACAAGCTGAAAATCGCTATTGTGTACTTGCATGAGAAGGGTAGCTTTGAAGCCTGGCTCTGCGGTAGCAACAGAAAGATCCAGGCGGAGTATGTTGATTTCTTCAGTCGAAGGGATACCGGAGAGTACAGACCGTCGCAGGTCACGCCCGGAGGAGACTCAATAATTGAAGTGACACTCTCAGAACGGCCGGATTTCGACAGTCCCGAAGACCTGAAGAGAGAAATAGAGAAGAAGGTTCTCAAATTCGCAGAAGACATTGCTTCGCTGCTGCGCGTATGATATCGGCTGAAGACAGGATTTGTCAGAGAATAGTTTTTCCGGCGTATGGTCCAACCTCTCTCATGTTCTACGATAGACTGGAAGTGAGCAGACAATCTCCAATGGCAGGTGATTCTTCCTTCAAGGCGTACATAAGGATTGTAGTTTTGCAATGAAGAACATCCACGACTGTCTCAATGGTTGATTTCCCGCAAACCATCTATGTACCTATCCTGATACGGTCGGGTCGCGATTTCGGTGTGATTAATCTGGATCGGCAGTTTCTTTTCCGATCAAATACTACTACGACAATGCCGTTTCTGACAGATCGGGCGATTTCACTTTCGCTTAGATTCTCCGCTTCAAATTCAGGAGCGCAATCGAAAGACCTAGAGAGATCATGGAAGCGAGTATCGTGACAATATCGCCCTGAGAAAGCTCCTTGGATTCCGGGCCGTCTTCCGGTCTAATATCATTCCTTACTCTTCCTCCCGGTTCAAGACCCGTCAAATTTTCTTGAGGCAGAAGATTGCGCATTCTCTCTTCCCTGTCTGCCGCGAAATCCATCGCTCCGAAATCCTGAAAGGGCCTTTCCTGTTGTGCCTGTCCCTGAGATCGGTCCTGTATCTGTGGAGATGCTAACGCCTCTCTTTCAGGAGAATCGAAGTTCACGGGATTCCTCTCGCCGGGGAACTGTGGTACTCCCTGGACATTTCTTGGGAGGTTGCCGGCTACGGGCATCACTCTTCCGAACGCTGCATCTGTGCCTTCGCTCCCATCGCTTCTTGAAGGGAGCTCACCGCTGAGCTGTTTTGTGATAGTCTGGACTCTTATCGAATTATAAGCGTAAAGAGATGAAGCTCCTTCGTAAGTATTCAAAGAGGCCAGATACTGAGCGTAGGAGTAGAAGGAATTCGGGTCGTCCCTGACATAGGAGTCTATCATGGATGCTATTTCCCGTATGCGTTTACCAAAGAGCTCGTCGCTCAGATAACCGTTTACGATCACCCCAAGATACAGGCGGTACTTTTCCAGGTACTCTTCATTAGTGAGTAGCCTGTTGACGATCGGAAGCGAGTCCATATTCAGTGCGGGATAATCGATATAAAGGCTTCCGGCAGAATTCCCACCGAATTCCGGAAATCCTCCAAACGCCATGTTGAAATCCCACGGAATAATCACGAACTTACCGCCGTCTTCGTAGAGATAGTAGTTGTGATACATGCCGCCGAGTATCGAATCCATGTTTCCGGTGGCTACACAGAGCGCGTAGTACTTCAGAAAAGAGTCTGTGTCCAGTATCTCTTCGAGTTCTTCGTATGAGCCTTCACTTAATATCCTCAGCATTTCAACAGCTGAGCTCTTGTCGCTCGTCTCTTTGTTTGTCTGAAGGGCTAGACCGCTGTAACTCTGAGGATTGTCATCAATATATACAAGATTAGCGCCTTTGCCCTCTGGCTTGTAGAGATCTCCGAGACCATCTGTGAAGCGATCGCGCACGAAATTGACGTCAACGTTTTCGACACCGAGATAGAGACCGAAGTAGCTGTCGTTTATGTAAAGAGCAACGTAAGTAGTCTTTGGAGTCTGCAGACCTAGCTCCTGAGAGATCTCATATGTCAGATACTCTCTCATAAACGAGGGATCGGAGAAGCCGTTGTTCAGGTTTATCTTGGTAATTCCGAATAAACTCTGCCCTTTGACAAACTCGTTGAAGTCCAGCTTGAAACTGTAGCGGTTGGAAGAAGAGCTGGCGACATGCATCAGTGAAGAATTCCCTTTTGGCCTTATACCGACGTTCTTTATCATGTAGCCGTTGTATACAACGTTGCACATTACGTACTGCTCCTGTCTGGCCTGATCAAACATCTTCTGAAGCTCCGCTTCATCTATCTGTATATACACTTCTATAACCTTGTCGTGAGGGAAGATAACGGTGTCCAGGGGACTCACGGAACTATGTGATTTTCCAGAAAACGCGCTGAATATAGCTACCAATGCTATGCCAGCGAGAATCTGAACAGCAATCTTCAGGGCTTTACGCATCCAATCACCTCGCTATGCTGCATAGTCGCCGTTGTAGCTAACAAGCATGGCGTTGACAACGCCCGGGATCGATTTCAGTTTGTTCACAAATTCTATCTCTCCGGTTTTAATGCGCAGCTCTACGGACAATTCGATATTCTGATCCGTGACGGTCTTCGACTTGACATTATATCTCTTGACATTATCTTTCAGCAGGTCCGTAATCGCTTTCTCTGCTTCTGAGTTCGAGTAGCTGAGCATCAGGATGAATGGAGAGGTCTGGGACTTGAAGTTCGCGAAAACAAGGAGAATTGTCCCAATAATGAGAGAACCTATTACGGCAAGAAGATAGAAAGATGCGCCCGTGACTATGCCAACTGCGATGGCCCAGAACATGAAGACGATATCCATCGGATCCTTGATAGCCGTTCTGAACCTCACGATACTGAGGGCACCAACCATTCCAAGGGAGAGTACGATATTTGTCGTTACTGCCATTATTACGAGTGAGGTGACCATTGAAATCATCACCAGAGAGATATTGAAGCTCCTAGTGTACATTATTCCCTGAAAGGTTCTCTTGTAGATCTGGAAGATGAAGAGTCCTATTAAAAAGGTAATCAATAGTGTTATTGCCGTATCGACTGTCGATATCTGGGATGCCGAGAAGTTCTCCAGAAAACTGTTCTTGAAAATGTTACTGAAAGTATTCATATGCTTCCTCCTAGAGTATATAGTTGAATCTTCTGCTGATGACGTATTTTGACGCGTTCTCCCTCAGACGCCCGTTGCTCTGGACAACACTCTTTATGTGCGACGGGAAGAACTCGTCGTACTTTATCTCGAGAATGGTCAGGTTTGGCTCCGGACTGAAGAATAGCCCGTTTCTATCAAATAGATTCAGGTTGCTGTTTCCAGTCGATAGGCCCGTGTCGAAGGTTATTCTGAGATTTGCCGCTTTGAGGCAAAAGGCTTCCCTGTTATAGCGAACCAGCACTTTCGGCATGAGAGCGCCGCTTCTTATTCCCGAATACAGATCTACAAACTCTTGTGGCCTATCTTGAAGAAGAAACCCGGGCTGTCCTCGCATAATCGCTTCATACTGATCTCTCGAAATGGTACGGCTTACTTTTGAAGTTATATCTCCGTTCTTCGATTTCTTCTCGAGCTTTATCGTACGGTCGCTGAAATTGTATATGCGTATTCTGTACTTCACCCGGTCATTGGTGCCGGCAATCTTCTCACGATAGGCCGAATTGTATAGGTCGTCGAAGTAGAGGCTGATGATTTCGTATTCGCCTTTCCCATTACCGTTTGTGTCGACTTCCATCACATTCTTCAGCTTGCATTTGAGCGACAGATAATCGAACTGGTTGATGTAATACTTCAACTCGCGGCGTCCTTTGATCTCTTTCATCTCATTCCTCCCGTTCCATTACTGCGCCAATTCTAGAAAGTCAATGTCACAGGAATATCACAGCTCTTCTGTGATAAGTTTGTGACAAGAAGATACTAGAATCGAAGAGATTAAAAGAGGATGGTTTCTATGAAGATACTTTTTGCAGATGATGAGAAGAACATGCAGATACTAGTTGCGGACTTCCTCGAGAGGGAGGGCTACGATGTTCTCCTCGCGAAAAACGGCGAAGAAGCGATTCAGAAGTTCTGTGACAATCCCGATGTCTCGCTGGTGATTCTCGACATAATGATGCCGGTTATGGACGGTCTCGAAGTGCTTGAAGCAATCCGCGAAAGATGCAGTGTTCCAGTTATAATGCTCACTGCGAAATCGGCCGAGAGCGATGAACTTGAGGGTTTTCAATACGGGGCGGATGAGTACATTTCCAAGCCATTCAGCCCGATGATACTCGTTGCAAGAGTAAATGCTCTTCTCAGGCGCAGTTATCGCTTCACTGAAGAGACGGAGATTGGTTTGCTTGTTTTGAAACCCGGCAGCATGGAAGTCTTCCTAAATGGCAGGAAGCTTAACCTGAGCCGAACGGAGTTCAATCTGCTGAGTTACTTTGTCGCCAATCGCGGGATTACGCTTACTAGAGACCAGCTGCTCGACAACGTCTGGGGCTACGGCTATCAGGGAACCGATAGAACGGTCGATACACACATCAACAGGTTGAGAGCCAAGCTTGGACAAGAGAACGAGTACATTGAGACTGTCAGGGGTTACGGTTACAGATTCGGAGCAGGCAAATGAGTTCGGTGCGCAGGAAGCTGTTCCTTCAGGTTCTCGCAGTTATCGCGTTCATAGTAGGAGCACTCTGGCTTTCAAACACATTCCTTCTCCAGCCATACTACATGAGAACGAAGAAAGACCAACTTATAAGGGCAAGAGACACGATAGACTCGTACGGCATATCAGACTACTACGAGAAAGTAGATGCACTGATTCAGATGGGCAACGAACTCAACGCTATAATAGTCATTTTCGACAGTTCCGGAGCGCAAGTATATACTACTCACAATATATCTCAAGAAATCGGTATTCCGAGACCGGAGTTAGACATGCGCAGAGTCCTCCCCATAAGAAAGCCCCTAGATACGATCTACAACGAGAGAATAGATCCCTACACCGAGATAGAGCTCGGACACGATAGAGTGAGCGATCAGAGGTTCCTGACCCTGAAATCGCTTTTGAGAAACGATTTTACTCTCTTCATGAGCATCCCTGTATCATCTATAGAGAGCAGCATAGCAGTCGTGAACAACTTCCTCTTTTTTGTGGGAATTCTCTCCGCAGCATTCGCGCTCGTGATTGCACTGATAATATCTAGGGCCTTCACCGGTGCCATACTGCAGATGAACAGGGTTACAAGAAAGATGAAGACTCTCGACTTTTCGGAGAGGTGCGCGGTCAGATCCAAGGATGAGTTCGGTCAGCTCGCAGAGAGTATAAACGAGATGTCCGAATCTCTGGATGAAGCCTTGAGAGAGCTTGGAAAGAAGAATGAGTCGCTTAAGAGTGAAATTGAACACAGAATAGTGGTTGAAGAAATGAGAAAGCAGTTTATCACCAATGTCTCCCACGAATTGAAAACACCTCTGGCACTTATTCAAGGATATGCCGAGGGTCTAGAGCTAAATGTAGCTACGAGCGAGGAGAAGCGCAGCTTCTACAGTAGAGTGATAAGGGAAGAGAGTGCCAGAATGAACATGTTAGTTAAAGACCTGCTTGATCTGGCGATGCTTGAAACAGGGAATTTTGACCTCCACAGGAGCGATTTCTACATAGATGAACTGCTGGAGAAAGTGATCAACAAATTCGAGCGGGTTATCTCGGAAAAAGATATAGACCTTGAATTCAAGGAGACTGATAGGATTCTAGTTCTTGCCGACGCGTTCAGAACGGAACAGATACTCACGAACTATATAAGC
>LVBU01000158.1 GCA_001603185.1 Thermotogales bacterium Thermo_02
TGAGGACTCCATCGAGCACGCGTCAGGAACGTATCGGGTAGGACTCAGGTGTGCGATTATAGTGTATTTTCCGGGGTTAAAGCGGTCTCCATTTCGATACTTTATAAGGCTTGCCTTGCAGAGTCTCCTTCTCGCTCTGATTAAGTGATCCTTCGTGCATTTCAGGGAAACCAGCAAGACTGAATTGGGAAGAGAGAAGCTCTCTGGCCATCTCGCTTTGTTGGCATGATTGAGAATGGAGAAATACAACGCTATCTCTGTGGAATTGAAGTTGTAACTCCAGTCTGAAGCCCAGAAATTGTTTATAAGCTCTATGTAATTCATGAATACCTCCAGTTATGTTTAAGATCGCCAGTCGCCTTCGGCGGCCAGTACCACTTCGTGGCGCCAGTACGACTGCATATTCTGAGTCAAGCTCAGAATGACGGATTAAGGTGCTCTCGTCCCGGCAGACGGAGGACGTCTATCCCGCTCTTCTGACCAAGAACGTGGACGCGGAGCGTCGGAACCAAGAACAAAGCTCCTAGCTCTGGAACGCTCTTCTGCTCTTTGCCAAGGACGGGTCCATGCTCCGGGACGCCGGACGCCGGACGTGTTTTCGCTCTTCCCGCTCTCTCGTTTTCTCGAACTGATCTATCTATGGAGAAGAATTGGTAAGGAGACCATCCAGGAGGATTGATCTCGAAGAGTAATCGGAGGACATAAAACACAAATGTTTGCTAAACTCTAGCTTCATACTTTCGTATTACC
>LVBU01000159.1 GCA_001603185.1 Thermotogales bacterium Thermo_02
GTGCGATATAAGAGATGGCATTGTCGGGATGATATATGAAGATTTCAGGCGATCGGTTCTTTATAAGATTATACTCAATAGAGCTATTTCTTTTATGATAGCAGGTGCCCTAGCTTCATATTTCGCTATCGGTTATGGATCGATTTTCTATGATAACGGAGTCCCAAAAGGCAGCCTTCTCGCTCCCCTGGTATCAGTCGGTTTTGTTGTAAACGCTTTTGTTTGTTTGCTTATTATAATTGTCGGTATAGTCAATAGCTTTTCTTCGAGTGAGCAAGCTTAATAGAAGCTCCCATTTTTTTGCTCTCTTTCCCCCGAAAGGAGGTACTTCGTGAAACGAGCCGCTGCGTACGCAAGATTCTCCAGCGATAGACAGAACGAACTCTCGAATCAGGACCAAATCGAGAGAATCTTCGTCTATGCCAAGACCAATGATTTCCAGATCGTTAGAACTTATCAGGATGAGGAACTTTCCGGATTTCTGGGGCCAGAGCATAGAGAAGGTTTACGTTCGCTGATGCAGGAATCCAAGCGCTATAACTTCCAGTACATCCTTGTGTGGAACTTCGACCGTTTTGCCCGGTCCCGCAGAATCGCCCAGAATCTTAAGCAAGAACTGAAAGAGATGGGTCTTGAGCTCATATCTGTCACCCAGGCCTTGCCGACCGGATCCAGTCGTGTCCTGGTGGAATCTCTCTATGAAGGAGTGGCCGAGTGGTACTCCTGGAACTTTGCCGAGAACGTCATGCGCGGCACAATCGCCAGCATCAAACGCGGAGACTTCGCGGGTATCCACGCACCCTTTGGCTATAAAGATGTTCGAGACGAAAAAAAGAGGCACATAATCATCGATAAAGAAACAGCTCCATTCGTTAGACAGGTTTTCGAGGCTTATGTGAACGGAGAAAGTCTCTCAAAACTCGCGGCTATGCTTAACGAACAGGGATACCAGACAATCAGAGGTAATCCATACTCTATCGACGCCGTCTCCTGGATGCTTAAGAATCCATTATATAAAGGAATCCTGGTCTATAACAACAAACGCTCGAAGAAGAGAGGCGAGAAGAATCCCTTTACGGAAGTGGTCACGGTAGAACATCCGGAGCTTACCATTGTTCCACCCGAAACCTGGGAGCGAGCTCAAAGACTTCGGCGCGCTCATCAGGGAATCAGAAGCCAGAAGGTTTATCTTCTGAAAGGTCTAGTTCAGTGCGCCAAATGCGGCCACTATATCACTCGCCACTATCGAGGAGCAAATATTCAGGACCAGCAATACGGATACACTCCCGGGAAGAACTACACGTGCAATTGGTGCAAAAAGCATTACGGTCGTTCAGGGATGGTCGGAGAGCAGAAACTGAACCAGCTGGTAATGAATCATATGCATAAGATATTCAATGATATCGAGACGAATGTAGATAGTTTTGTAGCTCATGTGAATAAGGAACTGAAAGATAAGCGCGAACGCCTAGCCATCGATAGAATACTTGGGGAGATTGCGGATATAAACGAAAGGATCAAAAACATCACCCACGCAATTGAAATGGGGAAGGGGATCAATACTCTTCTCGACAGGCTCGAGGAGCTTCAGAACGAGAAGGCAAGGGCCGAAACGAACCTGAGAGAGTCTCGTGCGATTGAGAAGCAACTCGAAGAGTTCAGTGCCGAATACGTTCTTGGAAACCTGGAGACACTGAAGGGAAAAATGAACAGTATTGAAACTGCACATGAAGTTTTGAAAGGAATAACCACAATGAAGGTGGATTTAGATTCAAGGGTCTTTGAAATAGTAGTATTCAATATGGTTTCAACATTCGCTGTATAGAGGGTGGTCCAGTCGCCCCGACCAACGAAACATTACAGCGAACTAGGTTGTGAGACTCTGTTGAAGCCAATGTCAATACAGCATGGTGGAGACGACCCGAAAGTCTCACAGAAGGAATGAAAGCCTCCCAAATGGGAGGCTTTCTGCTTTCTTTCAGAATTTCACTTCGAAACCTAAGAAGATTCCAGGCATCTCAGGTTTGAAAAGCGTATCCCACCTCTTGGATACCCCTGAGTGAACCACGATAGGGATCTTGGTCTTGTATCCGAGCG
>LVBU01000160.1 GCA_001603185.1 Thermotogales bacterium Thermo_02
CTTTGATACCTACTCCAGGAGCCAGTGGGGTTTCCGAAGGCGGGTATCTGGTCTTTTTCGAGCCTTTCTTTGGAGATGCGATCGGTGCGGCATTGCTTATCTGGAGATTCTTCAGTTACTATATAAATATTATAGTAGGTGGAATAACTGCCGGCCACGAAATTGGTTCCAAAGTTAGATCTCGTTGTTGAGCACTCTGTTATAAAGATCAATAGTCCTTTCGACATTTATATCTGCCGAGAAATCTCTGGATATTTCTCTTGATCTCACTGACATAATCTGTCGCAATTCGCTGTCTGTCAATACTTCGATAATCTTGCTGTGAAGCTCGTCTTTTGAGTCGCACATGAAACCATTGTCTCCATCAAAGACCATGTTTGCGATACTGTCGTCACGGTAGGCCACAACCGGCAGGCCCGATGCCATTGCTTCAAGAGTCACTAGACCGAAGGTTTCCGTGTGCGATGCGATGATAAAGAGATCGCTGCTCTGGTATGCCAGCGAGATCTCGGCCGGCCATTTTAGAAATCCGGTGAAGTGCACTTT
Organism: Thermotogales bacterium Thermo_02; assembly: GCA_001603185.1. Classification (GTDB taxonomy): domain Bacteria; phylum Thermotogota; class Thermotogae; order Petrotogales; family Kosmotogaceae; genus Mesotoga. Next base: position 547 of record LVBU01000160.1, read on the forward strand.
ATCTCCAACCCCCAGTGAGCTGGCAAGATCCTTTAGTTTTCCCTTCAGCGGGCCGTCTCCGACGAGAAGGAAATGCGAGTCCGGAAGGCTGGAGTTAACTCGGGCAAAGTTCTCTATCAATTTATCTATGCTCTTTTCACCACCCATTCTCCCTATGAATATCATCACAGGTTCGTTCTCGCCTATATCGTACCTCTTTCTGAAGGCACATCTCTCATCATACCCGGTTTCCCTTGCAAAAGGAGTCAGGTCAACTCCGTTGGGAATTACCTCTATATGCGATGAGATGTTGTAGGACTGTAATAGCTTTCTTATCTTTATGGATGGGGCGATTACGGCCCTGTTCTTGTCACAGAATCTTCTGTCTTGCATCCGGATATAAACCTTGAGAATCGGCTCCATGAAAGGAATATAATGGACATATTCTTCCATCATAGTATGATAAGTAGTTACGGCAGGGGTTTTCGTACTCGCTGCTACGAGGTTTGCCAGATATCCGACTATTATCGAACTGTGCGAGTGAATTATATCGATGCGCAGATCTTTGATTATCTGAATCAATTCTCGATAATTCGTTGGAAGACCAATCCTGTGTTGCTTCTCCCACGGGAATTTGAGAGAGGGAACTCGGTAAACGTTCTCCTGGCTGACAGCCTTTGGATGATCGACTGTAAATATATAGACCTTATGTCCTCTCTTCTGGAGGTTCTCTTCAAGCATCTTTATCATCGTGACCACGCCATTTACCTGTGGTGAATATGTGTCGCTGAACATTCCAATATTCATAAAGCCTCCAAATGCCTAACTGCTCCTTGACACCAGTTATCCTGTGCTTTATAATCTTTACTGTCTTGGGAGATCGTCCAATTGGTAGGACAGCGGACTCTGGATCCGCCGATGGAGGTTCGAGTCCTCCTCTCCCAGCCAGGGGCCTTCACGGCCCTTTTGCTTTTGCGATCGCCAGTAACACGACCTCTTTGACTCCTCCCTCAAGAAGAACTTTAGCACACTGACTGGCAGTTGCGCCAGATGTAACCACATCATCGAAGAGTAAGACCCTCTCCGCTGATGTCCTCTCCCTAAGGTGGAACTTTCCCTTTACACTCTCCTTTCTTTCTTCGACTCCCAATCTGGATTGAGGAGTTCGACCTCCTCCGGCTACAAGTATGTCTTCAACCTTTATACTTATGCGCTTTCGCAGAGATTTCATAATAAGATAGTTCGTGTCGAACCCCCTCTTTCTGAAAGCTTGAACAGTTGTCGGGACCGGCACGACAACTTTTATATTATCGGAAAAAACACAAAGCATGTCGAAAAGCATGTCGGCAAAGATTCCAGCCATGCGCGGTCTGTCTTTAAATTTGTAAGTTTGGATCAGCTCTTTGAGTGGTGTCTCGTATCGCCAATAAGCATAGGCCCTCTTCAAATATGGAAGAGAAAAGGGCGCCATAACCGGTCCGTCTATCAATTCAGCACATTCCTCACATAGACTCTTCTGAAGAGAAATATCCTTTCCGCAGCTAAGACAGCGATTGGGAAAGAATAGACTTACCATATTGATCAACTTCAAAACCAATTACTCCTTTTCAGTTTTCTTATCTCGGTCAAAACCTGAGTGCTCTTCACGCTTTCGACCTTAATCCCTGGTGTCAGAGATGCCAGTAGTTTTCTTGAATAGGCTCTTACCGGATCCACGATCCTTCGATCGAGAACAATCACAACACCTCTGTCTCTCCTTGTTCTGATAAGCCTCCCTATTCCCTGACGAAAGGAAGTTATCATTTTAGGGTAGTAGTACTTATTCATTCCCTCTACGAAGCTTCTCTTGCCATAGTGCCTTATTCTCGATTCGATCACGGGGTCATCGGGTCTATCGAAAGGAAGCTTATAGACTATCAGAAGTTTCAACTGCTCTCCTGGTAAATCCACGCCTTCCCAGAAGGCACGGGCGCCAAAGAGAGTTGAACTTTCGGAATTCACATGTTCCGACAGTAAGGTTATAGGACTGCTGTATCTTTCCTGGAAATTCAGGACTAGATCTCTTCTGGAAGACGTTACGTTATTAAGGGTTTTCTTTAGATCATTATATGAGGTGAACAAGACCATCGATCCGCCACGGACTACCGACAGGACTTCCCCAATTATCTCTGATGCTTTCTCGATATAGGAGAGAGAATCAGGTGAATAGTCGGGCATGTCCATGGGAACGAAGAATCTCAACTGCTCCGTATAGTCAAATGAAGTTCCCAATCTAACGGAAGCAAAATCCTCTTTTGCTCCGAGAATCCGTCTTGCATAGTTGAAACCATCGCTCCCTTTGCTGTGAACCCATAGTGTTGCAGAAATGAATATCTTTACCTTCACATCTGGGAAGATGCTCGACATGAGACGATCGTTTTCCACCGGAGAAGAGACTATTCTTCCCGATCTCTCAGTCTTCTCTGCGAAGATCACTCTGGTATCCTGAGAAGATGTCAATCCCGCCAGTTGCTTTGCGTACTCTCTGAGCTCTGCCAACGTTATACTCATGTTACTTTCAAGGCTTTCGATTCTTCCCTTTCTATCGCCTTCGATATCCTGAAGCATCTGTTCTGTCTGATTAGCCGTAGCCAGATGTACCTGAAGGCAGTCATTGATATTACGCAAAGTATCCATCAGGGTTTCGAGTTCGCCACTCGCGAATTTTCTCCTCTCTCCCGTCCTTGGTTGGCTAATCAAACCCGTCAACTGCCTTATAAGTCCTTCAAGTCTTACTGTAGCGGCGTTCATCCTTTCCCAAAGCTTCCTTAGAAAATCCTCATTGAAGTGCCTCTTTAGTAACCCGAAACTGTCCCTTGAATTCTTAATGCACTTCTTTACAGCAATTACGAGTTCTACTGGATCTATGATGTAACTCATAGCTTGAGTAAGAGAGTTTTCCAGTTCGTGAGCTTCATCGATTACCAGATACTTGAATACTGGTAGCAGAGTTCCGAGATCTTCACTCCCTTCGTTTTCCCCTCCATCCATTATCCTGATGTTGGCTTCGTTAAATAGTAGAGTGTGATTAGTGACTACTAGATCTGAGTTTCTAGAATTCTCTCGATTGATGTAGTAGGGACATATTTCGTAGTATTGGCATAGCCTCCTGGTACAATCAAAACGGTTTCCGGTGAGGCTTCTTCTTGCAGAGTCAGCAAGCGATATTGAGTCGATATCTCCATCCTCAGTTAACATTGACCAAAGAAGCACGCCAAAGATCTCCTTAGTAGCTGCTTCAGTGGTAAAACCATTCAGGGACATCTGCAGGTTATCGTATAGTTTTCGAACACAGAGGTACCTCTCTCTCCCCTTCAGGGAAGAGGTTCTTAGGTCTTTTAAGTTAGGCAACTTCTTGATTATCGGAATGTCCTTCTTTATAAGCTGATCCTGCAAAATCCTGGTTCTCGTGGAGACTACAGCCTGGTTTTTAGTAGAAACACAGGCGTAAGCCAGGGGGGCTAGATAAGCTATACTCTTCCCCGTTCCCGTACCGGCTTCTATCATGAGACCGGAATCGTTCTCGATTGACTCGGCGATTTCGAGACTCGCCATGAATTGCTCTTGCCTGTACTCATAATCTGGCAGAAGGTCTTCAAGCAAACCTCCTTCGCCAAATACGAGTCTTGTCGCCTTTTGAATGTCGATCCTTTGAGAAGCTCTATCTCTTCTCGAAATATGTTTTATTGATGAGCAAACGAATTCCTCCCACGGTGCTACCGGGGCACTAGTCTTGAGACATATGGGGAAGAAGAGTTTCAACCATCTTTCTAGCTCAAGGCTATTGCATATCGATACAAGACTCTTCGGAAGATCACTCAACCTTCTCATATGCTCGTTGACGGATACAGTTCCTCCTGGAGCCCTGGGAATCATCAGGAAATTGCTCAAGAATCCTTCGTCGACGATATAATCCTTGCGAGACCATCTATCGGGATGGTTGACCATGAAAACAATGGAATTCCTGTTCTCTTCCATGAATTCGTCAAGTTCTTCCAAATCCATGGAAACGAACGGTCTCTCCTGCCCTAAAAGTCTCAGATTAACACGACTCTTGGAGTCTCTTTTGAAAAGCTTTCCAATGAGAATCCCTTCCAAAGGCCACCTCTAAAAAGAAAAACCGGGTATAAACCCGGTTTCTTGGTGCCGAGGGCGGGACTTGAACCCGCATAGGCTAACCGCCCACATGGACCTCAACCATGCGTGTCTGCCAATTCCACCACCTCGGCAACTTCACACGTCAGAAATTATAACTTGACCGGATTCCTTTGTCAAGAAGCCCAGATGCCGGGATAGCTCATATAAGCATATCGAAGCCAATTTTCGAGAGCTCCTCCTGAATGACGTACCTGTCAATCAATGCGTTTTCGTATTCAATCTCTATTACGCCGCTACTTGCGTCTGCCTGAGCATTGATAATTCCATCAAGAGAACACAGCTTTCGTATTATCTTCGCTGACTGCGCTTCATCTATGAAATTCTTGACCTGAAACAGTCTGATAACTCTTGGCACTTTCTATCATCCCCCTAGAACGAGACCCTCTCTCAGAAGTCTTCCACTCAGTGCATCTTTTGGACGAATCTTTTTCTTTCCAGAAAACTGCACTAAGGATATAATAACACTTCCGCTGCCACAGCTTACAATCATTCCAGAGGCATCAATCTTGATTATCTCTCCTTCTTTCTTCTTTGAGGTCTGGTACTCAATATTTCCACGTTTGGCTTCAAAGAGCTTCACCGGCTCACCGTTGATAGATGTTCTTACTCCCGGAAGAGGATCATATGCCCTGATCTTATTCAATACTGAAGAAGGAGAAGAGAAGTCCTTCAACTCCAGGTCCTCAGGGGATATCTTCGGTGCAAGAGTAGCAAGCTCTCCGTTCTGTGGTTCGAGTTCGACTTGATCCCGTTCGGCCAGTTCCATAAACCGTTTTAGCATAGTGCATCCCAGCACTTCGAGTTTCTCGATCAGAGTACCGAAGTTATCCTCAGGGGTGATCGCTATCGCGTGCTTAAGAGCAATCGGTCCAGAATCCATACCTTCATCTATTCTGAAAATCGATATTCCTGTTTCTCTCTCTCCATTTTCGAGAGCTCTCTGAATTGGAGCCGCACCACGGTACTTGGGTAGCAAAGAGGCGTGAACATTGTAGCAACCTTTAACAGGCAGATCTATCACTCTCTTTCTAAGAAGCTTTCCATAGGCAACCGTTATAACTAGATCCGGTCTCAATCTCTCCAGATAGGCGACTCCGACGCCCTTATTCACCGTATCTGGCTGAAAGACTGGAATTCCATACTCGATAGCGACCTGCTTCACTGGAGTAGGGGAAAGTCTTCTGCCGCGACCGCTGGGTCTGTCGGGCTGAGAGAATACACCAATTACGTTGTAATTACTCTCAGCCAGAGTTTTCAGGTGCGATGCGGCAAAGTCCGGAGTCCCCATGAAGACTACTCTCATGAACTTACGCATTCTCCTTCATTATCTGGCTAAGACGAGGTTTCAGAAGAGCTCTTCTTGCCGGTGCAAGGTGGTCTATAAAAAGAACTCCGTCGAGATGGTCGGCTTCGTGCTGAACTATCCTGGCCGGATACCCTTCGAGTTCTTCTTCGTGATGGTTTCCCTCCAAATCCCTATATCGTAGCTTCACCCGCGCCGGTCTCAAAACATCTGCATATATTCCAGGGACACTAAGGCAGCCTTCTTCCATCTTCACTTTCTCTTCACTCAGCCAGAGAAACTCCGGATTTATCACTATCTGTATTCCAAAGCCGGCATCGTAAACAAAGACTCTTCTGGAAACACCAATCTGCGGTGCTGCCAGCCCTACTCCGTCTTCAGTGTACATCGTTTTAACAAGTTCCTGAACGAAATCTTTCAGTTCGGCATCGAATACCTCTATCTCTTCGGAGACAAGGCGTAAAACCGGATTACCAACATAGATCACTTTCATAACGACCATTCCCCGGAAAGCCCCTTTAATTCCTCTAGATAACCTATGTCTGTCATTATTGCGTGAAGAGGCGTAATAGAGACATAGTTCTCCTTCACCGCGCAGAAATCACTGTCCACAGAACACTCGTCTTCAACAACCTCACCAAATATCCAGTAGTAGTTGTTGCCGTATGGATCTTTGCGCTTCTCAAAATAGTCTTTGTATCTTCTTCTACTCTGGCGGGTCACTCTCCACCCCTTTAGCTCTCCATAATCTACTGAAGGGACATTGATATTGAGAGCAGTAAAGGGAGGCATTCTCTTCACGTCAAACTCGTGGAGAAACCTGGCTAGAAATCTGGCGGCCGTAGAGTAGAAAGGATTACTCCAATCGCTGCTTGAGATCGCTATAGAAGGCGTATCCATTACGGCTCCTTCAAGCGCTCCGGATACCGTCCCCGAATAGAGTACGTCAACTCCCATATTCTGTCCTTTGTTTATGCCGCTTACGACAAGATCGATGGGGACTTCGGAAATTGCCAGCAAGCCAAGCTTCACACAGTCTGCCGGAGTACCGTTAATGGCATAACCAAGATTCTTGTTTCCTACTCTTACCTCTTTCGCCCAGAGAGGTGTTCTTATAGTTATGGCGTGTCCCGTTGCACTTCTTTCGACATCGGGAGCAACCACCAGAACTTCATGCGACTCCGATAGCCTTTCCGCAAGTTCAATGATACCGGGCGACATTATCCCGTCATCATTGGTAATCAGTATATTCAATACTC
>LVBU01000161.1 GCA_001603185.1 Thermotogales bacterium Thermo_02
GACGATAACTATGTGAACGACAACGTACAGTCTACTGATCCTCAGAGTATCATGGCGCAGACCTGGGGTAAGGTAAGTGCTTTGCCTGACCATATTTCGGCCATAATGGCCCTGGCTGACATTCAGTGCGAGTGCGATTACAGTATGACGATCACTCCAGCCTACGATGTAAATGTCTCTCCAGGTACACACACAGTAGAAGTGGCAGTTACAAAAGCCGATGGCAAGCCTGCAAAAGGACTTACGGTGACTTTTACAGTTATCGGAAATCCGAATATCGACGATACTGACGTTACGACTGACGATGAGGGAAAGGCGTCTTTTACTTACAGTCGGGATTTCTGTTATACGAATGAAGACGAAATCGAGGCCTGGGCCAAATGTAATGCCGATGCGATGGCCTTGAAGCAATGGATTAGCCTGAGCTGGATAGAGCCTGACTTCTGGTCTCCGTACGATCATCAAAGAGACTACCCATATTCCACTCCCCTTGTAGTCATCTTTGAAACGGAACCAGAAGCGGCAAGAGGGGCAGAGAATCTTGAGTACCGCGTAAAGATATTTTATGGAGGAGAAGAGATATTCTCGAGAAAGGGGAGAGAGACCTCAGTCGAAACTGGACTATTGCTTGAACCCGGACATGACTATGAGATAGAGATTACTCCCATTTCAGGACCCCCTGAAACTGAGGGAACACCATCAAGAATAACCTTCACCACCGCTCCTGCAACTCCCGAGTATCTGGAACCGCCGGAAGATATCGAGGTCGATATGGCGGCTTCCGATACGGGAATAAGATCAAGCGAGTTCGCAAAGATGATTGAAGACACTATCGTTAAGGCCGGGTACAAGAGCATGACATTTCTGTTCAGCCAGTGTTATGGGGGAGGAATGTTCAAAGACCTTGACCACCTTGACAACACCCTTCTGAAATCGGCTGCCAGATGGAACGAATTGGCATACGATTGCTTTCTGTGGTCAGCTCCTGATGACAGATTCCTTTGCTGGTTAGACGAACTCAGAAAGGCAATAGAGAACGATCGGACTATAGCACATGCCGACGACGATGCTCTCAGAAACGATCCGATCGGTCCTTTCAGAGATCCCCCCGATCCGTTCGGAAGAGTGGAACATCCTCAAGGTCTTTACAATGGCGATCAGTTCATGAAGTTAACCGACGACGCTTCCTCAAAGCATGCTCTAATATTCTCTGGTGACGACGAACCAGGCTTTGTGGATGCTGACAGATGGGAGACCACACTGACATCTACGCCATTTGGATTTGAAGTCACGAAGATTTCGGGCGGCACAAAGGAAGATCTTCAGAACGCGCTGGAAACGATAGCCGAAAGCATGAATGAGAACGAGGTCTTCATCTTCATATTCACGGGTCACGGAAGTGCCGGCCAGAGAATAGCTGAAGAGGTCGAGATTCCAGCGGAAGGAGTTGATAAGGAATTCACCGGCTCACTGGATCTTCTCGACATTCTTCAGGCAATAAACAGAGAGTTCCTATACCTAACTGTCGATATGCCACCCGTTGGCGAGGACATAAAGCCTTACGGTCTTCTCATCAACGAGTTGCCTGTTGGTGTGACAGACCCAACTATTCCCAGAAATATCTTCGAGATACCTCTGGAATTCGTTAACTGGGGTGCCTTGAATACTCTTACTCTGATGCCCCTGGAAGTAGGCACAGACAGTCATAAACTGTATGAGCTCTTTCTTGATACGGGTCGCGTCCCGTACGGAGAGTGTGGCTGCGACTGATCAATTACCTATTCGATAGAGAGACGGCCGCGACAGTGCCCGTCTCTTTTTTTTATGGGTTTGAGTGCTCAGTAGACTAAGCGTGTTAAGAAGCGGTGTTCTATGTTGTACAATTCTAATGGGGGTGAAATTGCATGAAAAAGCTGGCATTTCGAGCTATCGTTGGTATCATAGTGGGCGTTTTCCTCTGGGGAGTAATCGTTTTTATCTTCAGTGACGGTATTTCCGACAGCTTCTCCTCGATTACTAATATCGAGAGAGCAAGTATACTTATGGAGATAGATAACAGAGGGTTGATGACAGTTACCGAGACCATCGAATACCGTTTCGTCAAACCTTACAGGGGAATCTACAGGGAACTGCCTGCCGATCGAGCTGGAAGTCTCTACAGCACGATACAGATAACTGCAGTAGGCAAGGAAATCAAATACATAGAGTCTACGGGTTCTGAAAGTGAAAGGTCGGTGAGGATATGGTTTGTGCCCTATAATTCTGGAAGTGTGCAGCCAATAGCGGGCGAAGATAGGGTAACGGTTACATACCGCTATACTATTCGCCGAGCCGTCGAGGTCGGCACTGACGTGGCTCAGATATTCAGAAAAGTCTGGGGCGAAGACACCGCAAGCTGGGTGGGTGAGCTCACAGCGAAAATTGTCTTTCCAGAAAACATGAGGATTCTCAACTTCTATACTCATCCGAAAACTGAGTTCATTAAGGCTGCGAATGTTTACGATCTGAAACTAACCGGCGTCCCCCCCAAGTCCTATGTCGAGTTCAGAGCTTCCGTTCCAATTGATGACATTCGTTCTATGGATACCAGGAACCTAGCGCAAGGCGGCGATTTTGATAAGAGATTCATCGAGACTACTGAAAGGAACATCAGCCTCTGGACAGTTATGCTGAAGTGGATTTTACCTTTGTTTATAGGGTTACTCACTCCGTTTGTTCTATTCATTGCTTTTCATAAGTACGGTCGAGAACCCGAAACTGGTTATTACGGAGAGTACGAAAGAGAGCTTCCCACAAATGACGCGCCGGATATTGTGAACGCGGCTGTAAAGAATATGGTCGGCGCGGTTGATAATGATGGTATCGGTTCGGTAATGATGGAGCTTTACAGAAAGAACATAATTGACTTTGACAAAGGTATGGGTGAGAAAGTAGAGGGAATACTTATTAAGAGTCGAGAGACTTCAGGACTAAGACCTACAGAGGCAGCATTTTTGAAGTTTCTTGACAAATATGACGAGAATGATATCTTCAATTTTGGCGATGTGAAAAAGAAGAATACTAAGAGCCAGAGCAAAGCGAAAATCTTCACTCACGACTTTACCAGTTACAAGAACAAGGTCAGCAGTTCCGTGAAGTCCAAGCACTTGTTAGACACTAAAGGTAATTCGATGGCCAAGGGATACTCTTTTCTCATGCTAGTACTCTCTATTATTCTGACCATTGTATACTCAAATCCTGTGGTCTCTAACCTAAGATTTTTTGCCATTGTCTTCTACGGGATAATATGGACCGTCTCCTTTGTCGTGCTGCTCATGCCCAAAGATGTCTTTGGCAGATGGACACCGGAGGGAAGGGTTTATTATCTCAAATGGCTCGCCTTGAAAAGATACCTTGAAGACTACTCTCTTCTGAATGAGAAGCCACCAGAATCGATAATTCTCTGGGAAGAGTATCTCGTATTCGCAACTGCCCTCGGCATAGCCGATACGGTAAGAAAGAACCTGAACAGGATAGTACCTGAAGAGCTCTGGAGAGAACAGAGTCGTCACCCATTCCTTTACTACCCGGCGACTTCATACGCCGTCAGTTCCTTCAACGGCCTTACGAGATCAGTCTACGCTGCTTCCACTAGCAGTTCTGGCGGCTCGGGAGGCTTTGGTGGTGGTGGCTCCGGAGGCGGTGGTGGCGGCGGTGGAACCGGAGGCTTCTAGAGAGCTTGCAGCTTCTTTGTAAATCCTGCCGCTATCGTCTGTTCAGGCATTTGCTGGAAAAATAGTCAGCCGAAAGTTCCGAGTATTAGGGTCTGTGTTGATTTGACTAAGATTTCGAGGCATTGCATGAGAAGTGCCATGTAGATGTCTATCGTCTATTGGGAGCTTGACAAATTCCGTCTCCGATATTATGGAGGCTTTTCATCTTGGAGGAACTAATGAAGGGAATCAGGGGAGCAACATCTGTCGAAAGAAACGAAGCGGGAGAGATTTCAGAGAAGACCGTGGAGTTGATGAAAGAGATCTTCTCGAAAAACAGTATAGGCGAGCTTCATTCAGTAATCTTCACGGTTACGCACGACGTAACGTCTTTCAACCCTGCTACGGCTTTCAGAAAGCATTTTGAGTTTGGCGACATAGCTCTTCTCTGCTTGAACGAAGCTTCTTTTGATAATTCTATGAGCGGGATAATTAGGGTTCTGATCCATTGTGAATCCGAGACAAAGAACTTCGTATATCTGCACAGAGCGAGAGCTCTCAGGCCAGACCTGTTCGTCGGGGAGTTTGGGAAGTGAATATACTGATAATCGGCGGCGGCGCCATGGGAGGTTCTATGGCTCTACGCCTTTTCAGCTGTGATCATGAAGTTGCAGTTTTCGAGAGAGAAAAGCAGACGAATAACATGCTCCGAGATAGGGGTATAAAGACGGGTAACAGCCTCGAAGAGCTTCTTTTCAGCAGGGATGTAGTCATACTGGCAGTTCCGATGAATGTTGAAGAGGCTATTCTTGAGGAGCTGAATTTCTCTTCCACCGTTATGGATGTGGCAAGTGTAATGACACCCTTTCAGAAGATCGCCAGACGTCGAATGTTAAGATTCGTTAGCGGCCACCCTATGGCCGGAAACGAGTTTGCAGGTTCGGCCGGATGGGATGTGCACATTTTTGAGAACCGCCCCTTTCTTCTATCTCCATCCCCCTTTGCCAATCAGGATGATATTGATACTGTTATTGAAATAACAAACTGCCTCGGATCTAGACCAAAGATTGTGGAGCCACTTTCCCATGACAGGATGCTCTCGCGGATAAGCCAGAGCATATACTATCTATCAAGGGCCGCAATCGTTCTTGGAAGGGGCTTCGAAGAATATACTGGACCGGGTTTCGCCTCGACGACTAGACTCGGAAAGCAAAATCAGGAGATGGTGGTGGATATGGCAAGGTATAACGGATCGAATATCGTTGAATCACTCAAAGAGGCCGAATCATATCTTCGAGAAGTGAGAATGGCAATCGAGTCTGGTGATCTGGAAGAGCTGAACAAGATAATTCAGAGATAGAACGCCCGGCTCAGCAAAACCGGGCGGTGAAAGACATCTCAGAGCATCTCTAGCGAACCTATAGCGAGTCTCGTTTTCCTTTCCGCGTCAAAGAGCAGATAGTTGCTCGACGGGAACTCTATCGCCATTTTGCTGTCGACAGCGAAGTAGGCTGATATCCTGTTGAGGATTATTCTCATAGTGAAGATCACCCCGGAAAGACGCCAATAACTTACAGTCTCTCTAGGGAGACTGTGTCTCTATTTCTACTATGCATACTGGTTCCAGAACTCCTCTACATCAAATCTTTAGTTGAAAAGGAGTTTCGTATCTTCATAGCTACTGAAATCCTCCCCGTGCAGGGATATTAACTGTTTCGTCGAATCTTTTGCTCTCTGTGGTCTATCGACAATCTTAATCCAGAAGACTTCAGCGTCTCAAAAAGCCTTTCTGCGATGTATACAGAGCGATGCTTTCCCCCGGTGCAGCCAACAGCAATCTTGACTAAGTTTCTGCCGCTTCCGGCGAAACCGTTTATTGTAATCTTGCAGAGATCTAGCAACGCATCGAAGTACTCGTCAAGTCCAGGATAGCCTTCAATATACTCTTTGACTTCCGAATCCATACCTGTGAGGTTTATAAGTCGCTCATAGTAGAAGGGATTGGGCAAGAATCTCACATCGAACAGCAAATTGGCATCGTGCGGAACTCCCCTGTTATATGAGAAGCTTTCGATTTCGACTCTCATGGGAGGTATCTTGTAGTTCCGATCCCTGATAATCTTTATTATACTTTCCTTC
>LVBU01000162.1 GCA_001603185.1 Thermotogales bacterium Thermo_02
CTCCGATTTCTTCGGCCATAGCCAGCAATTTTTTCAATCTATTATATACTGATGACTTGCTCATTGGAGGTGTCATCTTTTCACCCAGTTCCCTGAGATTAAGATCTTCGTTCTCAAGTCTTAACACGGCGATTTGTTGCAGTTCAGGATCCAGTCTGCTCAGACCGACCTTACTGTCAATAATCATTATTGCTCTCACATGACGGGCCATTGCCTGACCCGACTTGTTGGCATTTGCAGTCAGAAAATTTAGGGTTCTGCTCACATTTCCGCGTATCTTCCTTACCTCGAAAGCCTTTGAAAGACTTGTTCCCGTTCTGTTCCCTCCTATCAGAGAAAGCAATTCCATCAAGTCGCCGGCCGATTTTAGGTATAATTTATACTTCTCTCTAACCTTTACAATGCCGCTTCGTATATTGAAGTTCTCCATGAGAAACTCTTTGACAGATTCAACAAATTGACCGGTTGTATCAAGAGTAATCTCCAGATGATAACCCTTAGAAGGATCGACTATTGAGCCACCGGCAAGATAAAGTCCTCGAACAAAGGCCCCAAAATAGACAGGGTCGCTTCTAACCGGAAGTGGAATCAAATCTCCCCTGACCGATATCCCATTCTTCCTGAGAAACTCTTCGACCTGGTCGAAGGGATAAGTCAGCTCTCCTCCACGCTTTCTGCCAAGTCTTATCTCTTCAGTTACGCGGGTTTCGAAGATCGGAAGCGAGAGCTTTCTAGAGATCATATATAGCCTCTTAAGACTGGTGATCGAAGTCAGAGGCACTACAAGAAAGGCTGCACCGTCACTAAGTCGCAGAGTACCTCTAGACTTGACAAAACCAAGAAACTCGGCTCGATTCTCTACCGTGTCTTCCGTTGGCAGGTGGCAAAGTTCCTCTTTTAGCTTGTCGGCATAGCTCAAAGCGCTATCTCCCCATAGATTTCGAGTTCTTTCAGGATTGACAGTATACTGCTTCCTGAATGTCTTACCACATTCTTCTTCCTGCCATCTACAATAAGCTCAGTAGTTGCACCACATATGCAGGTAACTCTACTATCGTCTTGCATATCATTCTTCACCGGCGTGGAGCCTGATCTTCTATATCTCTCGATAACCGACTCTTCAACGCCTCCTATTTCGGTCCAGAATATTCTATCAAAGGGAGTTTTCGTATAGGATTCCACTATTCTCACGTGTTTTCCAAGATCATACCCCTCAGATTCCCGTGGTTGAGTCATTATATTGCATACATATACCTTTTCTCCTTTCGATCGAGAGAAGGCTTGCGATACACCTGAAACAAGGAAATTCGGTATCAGGCTCGTATAGAGACTGCCCGGTCCAACAATCACGGTGTCGGCTTTTTCTATCTCATTTAGTACTTCAGGCATCGCTTCGACCTGCCTGTTTAGAGACAGTTCCTTGACTCTGATTCCCGAGAGCGCAACATTCGATTCTCCCTCAATAATGCTTCCGTCGTCAAGTTTCGCTACAAGATTAACAAGAGCATCTGCCACGGGGAGAACTTTGCCGCGAATCTTCAGAAGCCTGGAAGCTGCCTTCACCGCTTCCGGAAAGCTGCCATACATCTCTGTCAGACCTGCTATGATTATATTGCCCAAAGAATGCCTTTTCATTGCATCGGAACTGAATCTGTGTGAGAAGATACCTGTAAGAATTTCTTCGTCATCTGCGAGAGCGATTATGTTGTTCCTTATGTCACCAGGAGGAGGAATCCTCATTGCTTCTCGCAGGATTCCGGAACTCCCTCCATCGTCAGTTATCGCCACTATCAAAGTAAGATCAACATTCAAGTTTTTCAGAACTCTGGAGAATGTTGAAAGCCCTGTGCCTCCACCTATAAGCAAGACTTTTCTCAAAACCAACACTATCCTCTTACAACGATATTATCTCTTGAGAGATCAACCTGCTTGACAACCCCGGGCATCCCGAAGTATCTCTTCAGAACATCCTGAAAGAATCCCGTATCTCCGCTAACAAAGTATTCAACAGTCGAGTCTTCTTTTGAAGACGGATGGAGTTGCCTCTTCATGTCTAGAACAATAAAATCTGCAGGATCGATTATTCTAGTCGTAGGTGGCAATGACTTCTCGATCGCCCCTCTTATAAATGGGTAATGAGTGCAGCCAAGAACTAAAAAGTCAGGTCTCTGATTCCCGAGATCGGCAAGATAGTAGTGAACTACCGCTTCTACCATATCACCTTCCCATATTCCTTCTTCAATGATCGGCACAAACAAAGGACAGGCCTTCTGTGTTATTTCACTTAAAGTGTCGTAACGAAAAAGACGCCTAAGGTATAATGATCGCTTCACAGTATTGCTCGTTGCGATTATCGAAACGGAGGAATTGGCCGGAGCTATTTCGCCAATTGACCTAACTGCAGGATCGATTATGCTGAAGTAAGGGACTGGAAGACTCTCCTTTTCCTTTTGCGTAAGAATCGAATCAGAAGTATTGCATGCTGTCACAATCACGTCTATTCCAATACTGTAGAAAAATTCGAAGATTTCGTGGACATATCTTCTAATGGTCGCAACCGGTTTCGATCCATAAGGTACTCTGGCCGTATCTGCAAAATAGAAGAAATCTATGCCAAATGGGAACTCCATCAGGGCATTCCTAAGCACCGTGAGACCGCCAATTCCGGAATCGAATACACCTACTTTTAAGCTATTTTTCAACACCCTCACGTCCCTGAAAATACTCCGAAAGCACTTCTTCATACTTGGCTTTTAGTCTTACAAGTTCGTTTTGGCTCTTTATTAGGTCATGGGCTAGATTAACGCAAATACCTACTATCAGTTTCTCATAGCCGACTTCCTCTTCGTTTTTCTTGAACTGATCGTAAATCTCTGTGATTTTTGAGAAAACTTGATCCACAGTTTCTTGTGGATCGTTGGTAAGAAAGGTATATGGCCTTCCTCCAAGATTCAAAGTCACTGATCGCTTCATAACCCGACTCCTTATGTATTTTTACCGTTCTCCTCGAGACTGCCCTTTACTCGTTTGATAAGGGTTGAGATCGTCTTAGACTCGGTTTCAAGCCGAAGTTCTAGCTCACGCATCTTAAGTTCGGCATCTTCCAGTCTCTGCTGAGACTGCTGAACTTGTTTCCAGAGTTGCTCGTTTTCCTTTTTGAGACGACTGAACTCCTCAACCATTTTGTCAACTACGAGTTCAAGTTCCTGATAACTGTCCAAGAACTACACCCCCTCATTTGGAGATTATAACACCTTGAAAGAAAAAGAAAACTAAATGGCCGCCCGTGAGGACGGCCATACTGGATGACTGGAATTAAGCCTGATTCTTGGCAATAACTACCAGTTGAACGAAGCTCTCCTGTAAGCTGGCACCACCCACAAGTCCCCCGTCAATATTCTTCATAGAGACCAGTGCTTCAAAATTGTCGGGCTTGATGCTTCCCCCGTAAAGAATAATCATAGAATCTGCGAGTTCGCAATCATAAATACTGGCTATCAAGTCGCGAGTATATTTCATCGTTTCCTCAGCTTGTACGGGCGTTGCAACTACTCCAGTTCCAATGGCCCATACCGGTTCATAAGCTATGACTATTTTTGAGACTTCGTCGCGCTTCAGACCACGAAGTCCGCGCTTCACCTGTCGCTCTATAACGTTGTTTGTCAGATCTGCCTCTCTCTCTTCAAGCGTCTCACCTATGCAGAATATGGGAACTCGACCGCCTTTGAGAACTGCCTTTAATTTCTCGTTTGTCTGTACATCAGTTTCGCCAAATACTTGCCTTCTTTCCGAATGGCCTATCAGAACATAATCGACTGCGAGTTCTTGCAGCATCGAAACGGATATCTCCCCAGTGTAAGCACCACTATCTGCCGGGTGAATATTCTGGAGTCCCGTTTTGATACTAGTGTCTTTAAGAATGTCTGACACTCCTTCCACGGCGAGTGCCGTTGGGAAAACAACTATATCTACTGCCGTTTCTGTTCCAACTGAAGAAGCCAGGAAGCCTGCAAACATGCGGGCTTCCTGCGGGGGCTTGTTCATTTTCCAGTTTCCCGCAACCATCAGTCTACGCTTTTTTTTTCCTTTCTTGTCAGAAAGACTCTCTATACCTGGCATCTCTCTACCCTCAAGCATTTCCAAAGAAGCCCCGCCGCCAGTAGAAACATGGGAAACCTCATCTGCCAGATTGAACTTGTTTATGGCAGCCGCGCTGTCGCCACCACCAATAATAGTAACTGCGCTCTTGAGTTCTGCAAGCGTTCGCGCCACCTGTTCCGTTCCACTCGCGAAATCATCGATCTCGAAAACTCCCATCGGACCATTCCAGACAACAGTCTTCGCGTCGGCTAGTTTGCTCTTGAACAAGGCGATAGTCGCAGGACCAATATCCAAACCCTTCCAGCCCGCTTCGATGCCTGCATCTACCCGCACAATCTTAGTCTCCACACCCGGTGCGATTTCCTTCGCGACAACGGCATCAACCGGCAGAACAAAGTCGATCTTCTTTTCTGTTGCCCTTTCCAGTATTTCCTTTGCTAGTTCCAACTTATCGTCCTCAACCAGAGAGTCACCAATCTCTCTTCCAAGTGCTTTCAGAAAAGTGAACATCATGGCTCCGCCAATCAGTATTCTGTCGGCCTTTTCGAGAAGATTCGTTATGACGCCGATCTTATCGGAGACTTTTGCGCCTCCAAGAATCACGACGTAAGGATGATTGGGTTTTTCGACTGCCATTCCAAGCATTTCTATCTCTTTCTCCATGAGAAATCCGGCGGCGCTCGGGATGTTTTTAGCCACACCGACGTTCGATGCATGGCCTCTGTGAGCCGTACCAAAGGCATCGTTTACATGAAGATCAGCAAAAGCGGAGAGTTTTTTCGCAAAGTCCGCATTGTTCTTCTCTTCCTCGACATAGTATCTAACGTTCTCCAAAAGCATTATGTCACCGTTATTCATTTCGGAGACTGCCTTTTCCACCTCTGTTCCAATACAGTCATCGACAAAACCTACAGGTCTACCGATTAGACTCTCAAGTCTTTTTGCAACATTCTTAAGCGTGTATTTTGGATCCCTCGTTCCCTTGGGTCTACCTAAGTGTGAAACGAGAATAGCCTTACCGCCGTTGGATATTATGTATTCTATAGTGGGTATAGCAGCCACTATACGTGTGTCGTCTGCGACTTCTCCAGTAGTTTTATCCAGTGGAACATTGAAATCTACTCTTACCAGAACTCTTTTACCCTTAAGATCAAGATCATTAAGCGTCAGCTTCCCAGCCATCTGTCTTCCTCCTCATCAAAACGGGGCCGAAAGGCCCCGCATTTTCTTACACGAATTACATTTTCAGCATTCTGTCAGTAAGATCAACAACCCTGCAGGAGTAACCGTATTCGTTATCATACCAGGCACAGACTTTAACGAGATTACCCATTGCGGAAGTGAGCTTGCTATCGAGAATACCTGAGACTTTCGTACCAATTATGTCAGAGGAAACGAGTTCTTCTTCGCTGTATTCGACAATACCTTTGAGTTCGTTTTCACAGGCCCTTTTTATGACTGCGTTAACTTCAGCGGACGTGGTCTCCTTTTCGACGATCATAGTTAAATCAGTGATCGAACCATCCACAACGGGCACTCTCATGGCTATACCGTCCAGCTTTCCCTTGAGTTCGGGAATGACAAGACCGACAGCCTTGGCTGCGCCTGTCGAAGTTGGAATAGTATTGGCTGCGGCCGCTCTCGCCCTCCTAAGGTCTTTGTGAGGCAAATCCAGTATCCTCTGGTCGTTAGTGTAAGCATGAACTGTGGTCAAGTATCCCTTAACTATTTTGAAGTTGTCATTCAGAACTTTAATAATCGGGGCGATTGAGTTTGTCGTGCAGGAAGCGTTCGATACTATCTGCATTTCCGGCGTCAGAACCTCGTCGTTG
The DNA here is from genome assembly GCA_001603185.1 of Thermotogales bacterium Thermo_02. GTDB lineage: Bacteria > Thermotogota > Thermotogae > Petrotogales > Kosmotogaceae > Mesotoga. The sequence continues at coordinate 5,934 of LVBU01000162.1, forward strand.
ACTCCGAGGACTATCGTTGCGTCAACAGTTCCCTTTGCCGGAGCAGTAATTAGAACCTTCTTTGCTCCTGCCTCGATATGAGGCATGGCCTTCTCCTTGCTTGTGAAAACGCCTGTCGATTCAATGACAAATTCTACACCGAGTTCCTTCCAGGGAAGGTTTGCCGGGTTCTTTTCGGCAAAGACTTTTATCTCTTTTCCATCAACAACTATGGCACCTTCCTTAGCCTCGACCGATCCTTTGAATCTGCCGTGGGCTGAATCGAATTTGAGTAAGTGAGCAAGCGTTGCGGCATCTGTCAGATCATTAATCGCTACAACATCATATCCCCCGCGCGAAACCATTTCTCTTAAAACAAGTCTTCCGATTCTTCCAAATCCATTAATTGCTATTTTGCTCATCTGCTACACCTCCTAAAGAATGTTATCCGGTAAATTCAGCATTCCTGTAACCTTTGAAGTTTCTTCGTCCCTTTTCTTAGTTACCTCCGAAAGGGCTTCGTTGACACCCGCAATAATCAAGTCCTGTATGATTTCCAGATCCTCTTCCTTGAGGTCGTCTGAGACTTCTATAGACTTTATTCTATAATCGCATGTGGCCACGACGTTTATTGCGCCACCACCGGCAGAAGCAGTGACTTCAATACTCTTGAAATTCGTTTCGAGGTTATCCATTTCGACTTGAGCTTGTTGAGCCTGTTTTAGTAAATCGCTCATATTAGAGCCCTTTTTGGATCCCCCGTAATTCCTTCCGCCAAGACCTCGCAATTTCTTTGGCATACTAAT
>LVBU01000163.1 GCA_001603185.1 Thermotogales bacterium Thermo_02
CCCTTTTGATATGGATACCATTTTTGCTTTGATGAAATAGATTCTTCAATACTCTTACAAGAAAAGAAGATTTGACTTATTGCAACTTCTGGCCATAATCTGAGAAATCGATCAGTATCACCAGTAACAAGTCCAATCCTTGGAGAAATCCAGTTGCTGATGAATTGGCAATCAAATGCCCTCAACATTGCTTTGCTCATCCAATACGCCACAGGGCAACCGGGGATCTTTTTGAAGTTCTCCACGCTGGCAATGTAGAAGAAACCGCAATTCGGGTTTTCGATTGCTTCAAGGTACTTTTGCCGTTGAATTTCCATGCCACCGCGATAATCAACAAGTCGGAAATAACCACCTTTCTCGCCCGTATTCCTATTGCGATATACGAATGAGCAAACAGGCACAGTTGCTTCTTCAAACGCTGAATACTCAAACTGAATAAGTGTGGTGATGTTTTTAGTACTGTAAAGGTTGTTGCGGAGTTTCTCATAGCTCTGAATGAACATCCAAACATATGGCGAAAACATACCTACATAACCGCTCGGCTTTGCCATTTCGCCGCAGCGGATAATAAACGCAGAAAACGTATCGCTCTTGTAATCGGCATAGTTTGTTTGCAAGTATTCGGACAACTTGGCATTAAGCCTTTTATTTCCCATATAAGGCGGGTTAGTGACAACCACATCGTACTTCTGCGCCAAAAGTCGCTTGAAGTTCCATACGCGTAAGTCTCGTTCATAATCGTCAAAAATTGTAAGCTGATCTTTTGGCAGTTCCGGCTTCGGCGGGAGCGTCTCAACTTTCATAAGCGAGCCATATTCCTCACCGTCGCTCCAGCCTGCAGGATGATAGACCTGCGGTTTCACATCCTCGGTAAATATACGGCGGTTGTATTGCCGAGCTTTCATCATCAGCGAAAAATAGGCAAGTTGATAAGCCCTGCGGTCGATGTCTAGACCGTAGATATTTTTCTCAAGTACTAATTTTGCGGCATCGCGAGGCTTGTAGCCCTCGCTCTCGTATATCTGCATCAACACGTCAAAGGCGTAAACTAATATATGCCCGCTGCCCATGCACGGGTCGATCAGGCGGATGTCCTCCGGCAACTTCACAGGGGACTGCGAACGCAGTACGCGCAGTTTTTCGGCAACCTCCGGTGTTTGCTCCGCTTCGTCGAGGTAATATTTCCAGTTGGCTTTCATTGCTTTGTTTGGATGGCTTTCCAGCCACATACGACCGAGTGAGTTCTCCACCATATACCGTACTATCCAGTCCGGTGTGAAAAGCTGTGTCGCAGCGGGGATTTTCTCCTTGGTGATTTTTATGTTTTTCTTCAGACCGTCAAACACTTCCTGTTTCGGCTCGGTGTTGTAATACTGATACATCCACCCAATAATCTGCACAGCGTCCCGAAAATCTTCTTCGGGTATATCCGTCACAAGCCGCCCAAGAACACTGTCCGGCTTCAGAATGTTGTTTGGCAATAGCATTTCGGTGTAACTACCAAGTCGCTCGAACATCTCCGGCAATGCCTCGTTTAAAGCGTTACACTGCGTCAGCAAGAGATAACGATACAGTTCCTCCGTCCTATTGGCGTTTAAGAGATCGGATACTTTTGCTTTATCCAGTCCGGGCAAGTCAAGGTGCAGAACGTCTTTCAAAATTTCTGGATTAAAGCAGCCATTCGCGTCTGAGAACACACGGACATGGGTTGGCAGATAGTCGTTGACCTCCATATAGCGCAGGGCGACAAAGCGATTGAACCATGTGTACGCCACTTCCTCGATTGCTTGCTGGTAGCCTTGCTTTTTTATTTGTACAGCAAACTCATGGCGTTGTCGCTTCTCTTCTGCGGAAAGTACACGTCCAGATATGACTGTGGCGTTCTCCTCACCGTAGCCTTTTTCGCTGATACCATATTGATAGGCGCGTTGTTTCACTTGTTCGATGAGTTCGTTCCGAGCCCACACTGCGTATTTTTGAATAGCGTTCTTGTTCATATGCACACCCTCGCTTAATTTATTTGAATTCCGTCCTTTGCTTCCAATATGTCGTACAGCTTCTTTCGGATCAATTCAAGGTAGCTATCCACTTCATCACGAGAGGTCAGCCTCTTGACAGGAAATACTTCGTGGCGGCGCACCTGCAAGATTATCTGATGTTCACGCTTTTCACCGCCCCCTTCGTGTGGCGCGGGATCTTCATGAAGCATGGACTCCACCTGCTTGCAAACTTGGTCTTTATAGTTGAGCAGTTGCGTTATCATTGCGTCAAGCACGGTCAAGTTCGTCGCGTCTACAACTTTCTGTTTGTACTCTCTGAAGCGATTATCTGACTTCCTTACTTCATCGCTTGCTTTGCTTTCGTCACCCGCGAGTGCGCGGATATCATCAATACACGTAGTAATAATGTCGCGCACTTGCTCTTTCTTTTGCTCCAAAAGACCCCCATAGGCAGTCTTAATTGACTGCATCAGGTCAGATAAATCCTTAATTCTTCCGTAAGGCTTCGGCATGCCGAGGATAGCGTCAATCTCGTTGATTTTGCTGGTTGCTTCTGGGTCGGTGGCGAAGTAATCACGCTCGTTTTGCAGATTGTCTTGGAGTTTTCTCGCAGCATCAAATATACCTCTCTGTGATTTGAAGAAGGTTTCGATTTCCTCCATATCTTCATTGCAATTAAGTAGGTCGTCCTGTTTGGCAAGCAGACGTTTTAAAAGAGCTACGTTGTCGTTCTTCTGTGAGAGAATCTCAACCATCAAGTCGCGGGCGCGGATCACCACTTCCTTTTGCGGGTAGCGGTCGTGGGTGTATTCAGTAATCAGTGCTTCGTAGCTAGTTTTCTTATTGGTTAGTGTGTCTTTGACAAACATCAGTAAACCGTCCTCGTCCTCGGCAATACTCATCTGACCAAGCCAGTCGCGTAGGAACTTGACAGCTTTGCGAATATCCTCCTCGGACGGAGCGATGCGGCGGCTTACGCTTGCCTTATCAACCTCGGATTTTGTGCGTAGATAGCGTACTAGATTCTTATCGTCCTTGCTCACGACTGCGCCACCATAGCGGATTTCGATCTTCTGAGACACGATAAGTCTTGCCACAAGCGCGGCAATATCGATCTCTCGCCAGCCGTAAGGGATCGCCTGATAACGACGCTGCAAATCGCCCATTGACACGGGAACATGGCTCATGTGGCGCTCTTCAAGCCATTGGCTAATCTCGTTCAGAGCATACTCGTTATTTGCCCCGCTTCCGGCAATGCCGCTCTGTTGCGGTTCGCCGTTGAGAATGGTCAGAATGTCCGTGTCGCTCTCGCTGAAAATATTGACGAGGTTCAGTTTGGAGTAGACACTCTCTATTAGCTGCTTCAAGGCTTCGTCAAGTTTGGTCTTGGCGTCGCCGTGCTTAATTTCGACTTTCTCACCAGAAATGAAGAATGTACTGCCGACAATAGCCTTGTCTATCTGCGTTTTCGCGCTCATTTCCAGCGCCCTGGCTTGGGATTGCCTTTTGCGGATAATGTCCTGAATGCTTTCTGGCAATTGGGAAACATTCTTTTGTTTGATGTATTTGCGAATCTTTGCGGCAGTTTCAAGTTCCTCAAAGTATTGGACTTCATCCGACAGGAGGATCATAACCTCGTTGACCCTTGAGTCCATTTTCAGTTTTGCTTCTGGAGCTTTGTAGTAGTCGCTTGCAACTGTGACAAAACGCAAGCGCACTCCGCCAGTTGAAGCACCAACGACGGTCTCGTCAATGTACTGGTCATAGGCGAAGTCGTATTTGT
>LVBU01000164.1 GCA_001603185.1 Thermotogales bacterium Thermo_02
GGGCCAGAGAAGCCACTGAAACTATAACAAGCAATAATACTGCAAGTGTTTTTCTCATACTCTGACCTCCCTAATTTATACTCTCGGGCTAAACCCGGATGAAGATTTGACTATCCATAGAAGGCTGGTGTTCAAAAGAATCGCCTGGTGTTATACTGATAAAGTCTTCTTTTCTGATAAGTGTTTTAGAGGTGAGTTGAGTTGCAACTGATTTTTGTCCTTTCTGTCTTTGTGATAGCCTACGTATTGATAATATCAGGGAAGTTAAATCGTTCAACGGTTGCTTTTGCTTCGGGAATGCTGATTCTAATGTCGAGAGTAATTCCGGATTTTGAGATGAAGGAGATCGGCAAACTCGTCGATTTCAACACGATCGGGATATTAATCGGAATGATGATAGTAGTGGGCACTCTTCGTACCACTGGTTTCTTCGAATTTGTGGCCGTTTACGTTGTGCGATTAACCAAAGGCAGAATCCGCGTACTTCTGATGGTGTTTATGATAACCATTGCAGTTTTTTCGGCACTTCTGGATAACGTGACCACCATACTGCTTTTTGCCCCGATAATATTCCTTGTTGCAGACTCTATGGGCGTTTCTCCAAAAGCTTTTATGCTTGCTGGTGTTCTGTCAGCAAATATCGGTGGAACTGCAACACTTATCGGAGACCCGCCAAACATACTCGTTGGATCGGCGAGCGGTTTTGGCTTCACAGAATTCCTAAAGATAGATGCTCCGATAGCTCTGATCGCCCTTGTGGTAACGTTGGTCTACCTCGACAGAGTCACCTTCAGGCCTTACTGGAATATGGGAGAAAGACTACAGAGACTGGCAAGTATGGACCCAAATAGAGCCATAGTCTCGAGATCGAGTTTGCGGAAATCGCTAATACTGTTTGTTGTAATAATATTCGCCTTTCTCTTTCATAGCTTGCTGCATGTAGAACCCTCAGTAATTGCTCTGGCAGGAGCTGCTGTGGCATTGTTGTTGAGTGGAAAGAGCTTTGCGCAGCTTAACGAAGACATTGAATGGGACACGATTTTCTTCTTCATAGGTCTCTTCATTCTTGCTTTTGCGATTCAGGAAGTTGGAATAACCGTTTATCTTGCGGATGTTCTTGGAGCACTTTCCGGTAACACGCTCATGTTGTTTTTGATTCTCTTCTGGCTTTCGGCTTTACTTAGTGGTTTTATTGGAGCTGTTCCAGCTGTGACTTTTCTCATACCGATTATCAACGGAGTTATTTCTAGATATGGTGTTACAGAGAGTATCTGGTGGGTCGTTTCGATTGCTTCGTGTTTTGGAGGTAGTTTCTCTCTTGCCGGTGCGGCTGCAAATATGGTCGGTGTAGGTCTTATAGAGAAGCACTCCAGAGAGAAGCTTACTTACAGTGGGTTTCTGAAGTTCTCACTACCGGTAACAATGATTACTTTGCTATTAGGAACCGGATATGTGATCGTTAGGTTTGCTTTCTGAACCTTCTGTCATGCGCAATAACGAGCTTCTGTTTGCTCCGGCCGCTGAAAGATGTCTCAACGAATACTTTTTCACCGTCGGGCGAGTCATACCCTGAGTAGTACATTGCAGTAGAGATCGTTGAAGGAGTGGGAGTAAAGATCTGAACTTGTTCGGGAGAGTATCCCATTTCTCTTGAGACAAATTCCTTGAGCAGGATCATGTCATCGAGTTCACAACCCGGATGTGCAGCTATAAAGTAACCTATAACATATCGCCTTCTCTTCCCGACTCTTTTGCTGAATTCCTGTAAGAACTTCTCAAGAACCTCTCTCGAGGGTTTTCCCATCATTTTAAGAACCCTGTCGCTGACATGTTCCGGAGCGATTTTTAGTTGACCGGAAATGTGTCGATCAATCAGTCGATCGAGGAACTTCATTCCTGCTTTTTCATCACTGAGTATCAAGTCATATCTTATTCCCGAAGAGATGAAAAGATGCTTTACTTTCGGCATTCTCGAAACTTTCTCGAGAAGATTAATGTACTTTGAATGGTCTGGTTTCAGCGAAGCACACACATCTGGAAAGAGGCAACGCCTTTCCTTGCAAGATCCCCGTTTTAACTTCAGTACGCATTCGTATCCATACATATTTGCAGTTGGACCGCCCAGATCAGTTACTGTACCCTTGAATTCGCTGTCTTGCGTCAGCGACTCGACTTCTTGGACAATAGACTCCGCGCTTCTGGAAACGACTATTCTCCCCTGATGAAGCGTAATCGCACAGAAGTTGCACTGCCCATAGCAACCTCTGTGAGTCGTTATTGAGTTTCTTACCGTTTCCAGAGCCTTTACCGGCCCTCTATCAAGACAGACGGGATGGACGCGCCTGGTAAACGGAAGCGAATAATAGCTATCTAGCTCATCCTGCTTGATAATGGGTGGAGGATTCTGGAAGACGTATCTTTTGTCTTGAAGCTGAAAAAGACGCTCGCCGCGCACCGGATCGGTCTCTTCGTAAAGAAGAGTTACCGACCTGAAGTACTCCCGTTTGTCCGAGGAAACCATCTCGTGAGACGGCAACTCAAGGCCTGTCTGGGGCGGCGAACTCCAGCCCATAGTACCGCGAACATCAATGGGAAGCTTTTCTTCTCTATCTAGTCTTCTAGCTATTTCTAATATCGGTTTTTCGCCCATTCCATATACCAGCAGATCGGCCTTTGAGTCAAGAAGAATTGACTTTCGGATCTTCCCGCTCCACCAGTCGTAATGCGAGAACCTTCTAAGGCTTGCCTCAATGCCTCCAAGGACTATCTTAACGTCTTTGAAGACTCTGCGTATGAGATTCGAATAGACTATTACGGCTCTGTCCGGTCTTTTGCCACCCTGTCCTCCGGGAGTGTAATCATCGCTTCTTCTCTTCTTTCCAGAAGCAGTGTAGTTTGCAACCATAGAATCAACATTCCCGGAGGTCACACCAAAGAAGAGCCTCGGTCTGCCCAGAGCCGAAATATCGCGATCGCTTCGCCAGTCTGGCTGAGAGATCACCCCGACACGCCAGCCTTCGGCCTGGAGAACCCTCGCAATGATCGCGACGCCAAATGAGGGGTGATCCACGAAGCTGTCTCCCGTTACAAGGATTATATCCAGTTCCTTCCATCCACGCGCGTCCATTTCTTCACGGGTCATTGGTATTATCATGTTTTCACCCAGCAAAAAACGGAAAGCGAAACCGTAAGCCGGATCCTGTTCACTGTGATCATCTATCTCGGAGTTATGTTACCATAACCCTCAAGCATCCTACCCGAAAGGGATTCGGTGGGCACCTCAGACCCTTTCTGCTTGGACTTGCTCCGGATGGGGGTTACCTGGCCTGCCAGTCACCTGACAGCCGGTGAGCTCTTACCTCGCCTTTCCAGCCTTGCCCGAAGGCGGTTTCCTTTTCTATGGCCCTTACCGGGAATCACTTCCCCTGGGGGTTACCCAGCATCCTCGCCCATGGAGTCCGGACTTTCCTCGGCATTACCGCGATCACCCATTTCACTTTCCGTTTTGAGTTTTCAGGGCCTTCGAACCCTGATATCTCCCCTCTATTATCATCTTTTTCTCGATCATGTTCAACAGCTTAAGTTTTGAAAGTCCCCAGTTTCCTGTTACAGTTCCCTTCAATGGAGGATCTGCAACCAAACGATGAATCACCACATCTCTATCCAGGTGCTCGAGGAAGATTATTACTCTCTCCACAAACTCTTCTGCCGTTGTCAGTTCCACAGTTCCTTCCTCAAGCATTTCAGCAAGTTTCGTTCGTTCAACTACGTATAGCGAGTGAATCTTGACACCGTTGACGCCCAGCACTGAGAGTGTTCTGGCTGCCTCGGCCACATCTTCGCGGGAATCCCAGGGGAGGTTCGCGATCACGTGTGCTACCACTTCGAGACCGTGTCTCTTTGCTCTACTTACTGCATCAATGAATTGAGCAAGCGTGTGACCCCTGTTTAGTATACTGAGGGTGTTTGGATTTATGCTTTGAAGACCCAATTCAAGGATTACGTCGATCTCTTTCTTAAACTCATCCAGAAGATCAAGAACTTCTTCGGCAACAAGGTCGGGTCTGGTTGAGATATCCAGCACAACTACATCCTCAACAATGACCTGTCTATAAATGGCTTCCAACCTTTCCACGGGAGCAAACGTGTTTGAGTTTGCCTGAAAGTAAGCCATAAACTTCCTAACTCCCTTTCTTCTAAGAGTCCCCATTCTCGATTCAAGCTGTTCTTTCAGGTCTAGACTTGAATCGACTGTGAACCCACTGCCCGTAGGGTCGCAGTAAATGCAACCAGAATGACCGTCAGTCCTATTGGGGCAGGAGAACCCCGCATCTAAAGGAACACGGTGAACGACTTCCCCGTATCTCTCCTTTAGATAGTTCTTCAGATCTCTATAAGGCTTAAGATTCAATCGACTTCACCAGCGATTTCTCGAAATCTTTAAAAGCATTGACCGCATTGTTGATAGCGTCCCTTGAATCTCCAAAGAATACATAGAGCCAGCGTCCTGAGAACCAGGCCCGCATGAATCCATCTCTCGTCTCCCCCGAGAACTCTCCGTAGAGCAGGGGGAGTGCGCTGATAGTAGCCCTGAAGCTGTTCGAGACATCACGTATGAGACGATACCAGAAACCAGTCGTCTGGGAAGCTCTTTCAAACTTGACAATGTACATACTCAGCTCTTCGGTTCCTCTGGCAAATCTCTTTTCAAGCAGCAACGAATCGCTTTCAAGTGCCAGCTCCATTATCGAGCCTCCGATTTCAGTTTTCGTAGTCAGATCCATGTGATCGGACAGCTTGAATCCTGCATAGCGACCTGGAACGAGTTCGTTTTTCGCCGGGCTGCACGATGTCAAAGCAACTATTGCAAGAATAATAGTGACTATCAGATAAGATCTTTTCATTCCTTCACCTCCAAACCCGTCAATCTGGCAAAACTTGAGGCTTCAACAACTCTTACGGGCCAATCAATAACCAAACCCTTCAGGACCGTAAGGTATTCAAAGAAGGGTCTTTCATTTCTTGGGTCTTTGATCTCCGGGTCTACTTCGAGAAGCGGGACTAGTACAAAGGCCCTGTTTATAATATCCTTATGAGGAATACCAAGTCTTTCCGTATCTATAACCAGCTTATCACAGAGCAGTATATCAATATCTACAGTCCTTGGACCCCATTTTATGGTTCTCTCTCTTCCGAGAATTTCTTCAATTCTAAGAATCTCACTCAATATATCGTTCGGTGTTCCTTCATATGTGAATCTCCCGACACAGTTTAGGAAATCTGACTGCTCTACAGGCCCATAGGGTTTAGTGTTGTAGACCGATGATACAGCTTTGCATGTGACTCCAGCTCTATCGAGCATTTTTAGAGCAGCGATAATATTCCGCAGCCGGTCTCCAAGATTGCTTCCAAAACCCAGATATAGATCATTTAGCATTTTGTTGCCTCCTGATACTCCAGGCGCGTTCCTTCAGCTTCTGGATTTGAACTAACTTCATCCCATCGTTCCACCAGTAGGGAAGAAGAGAATTGTCGAATAGTAACGGATCGCTTGATTCATCAAGAAGACCTGTTTCAACGAGTTTGCTCCATTGCGCAGTCCCAGGTATTGGGGTGAATTCGTTTAGACTCGGAGAGACACCAAGTTCTTCACAG